>JAPLML010000543.1 GCA_026387055.1 Planctomycetota bacterium
CGAGGCGTGCCGCAAGTGCCACGAGGCCGAGTACAAGGCGTGGCAGAAGACCCGGCATGCCCGCGCGTACGAGTCGATCAAGAAGGCCCGCCGGCAGGAGGACCCGGAGTGCATCCTGTGCCACACGATGGGCTACGGGAGGCCGGGGGGGTTCGTGTCGATGCCCAAGACGCCCCAGCTCGGCCGCGTGACGTGCCAAGCCTGCCACGTCGTCACCGCCGACCACAAGGACCGCCGCATCAAGGCGGAGCCGAAGATCAACATCCACTCACGCCTCTGCATGTCCTGCCACGGCCCCGTGCAGAGCCCGAACTTCGACTATTTTGTGGCCAAACCGAAGATCCTGCACCTGCCGCCCGACGCCGGCAGCCCGAGGTAGGCGGCTATCCATGTACGGCTACATCCTCGTGAGCCTTGTGCTGGCGATCGTCGGGCCGTATCTGGCGCCCGGCCCGCCGCTCGGCGCTTCGACGACGCTCCTCGGCGTCGCCGCGGTGACGGCCGTGGTCTTCGTGGCCGGGCTGGGCATCAGCTTCTATATTCGGTGGCGAAGCGCGCCCGTGGCCATTGACGAGCAGCGGTTCCTCCGTAAGGTGGGCCTCCTGGCCAAGCTCTACCGTCTCCTCGTGGTCGCCGCCTATGGATTCATTCTTGGCGGCGTGCGCTGGGCGCCGCTTGCCGCCGATTGGGCAGGGCGGGACGCGTGGGGCGTGGTGCCACTCGCCATCACCCTCGCGCCGCTCGTGGTCCTCCAGACGGCAGCATGGATAGCCGTCTTCTCAGCCGACCGGCGGCTGCGCGCCCTCCTCTTCCAGCGGGCAGGGGCGGCCGCGGCCGTGCATCCGTGGACCCTCCCCCGATACCTCGAGTTCATGTTCCGGCAGTACCTGCTGATCATCCTGGTGCCGCTCCTGGTTCTTGTGGCGGCCGACGATGCGATCGGGCGGCTTCTGGGCTCGCCCGAGATGCACCCGTTGTCGGCGGCCGTTCTCGTGGGCTTCCTGGCGGTTGCCCTGGCGCTGGCCGGACCGTGGTTCCGGCTCTGCTGGCGCACGGCCCCCCTGCCGGAGGGCGGCCTGCGCGACCGGCTTCAGTCGCTCGCGGACCGGGCGGGGGTGCGCATCGGCAACATCCTGGTGTGGCGCACGA
This sequence comes from Planctomycetota bacterium, assembly GCA_026387055.1. Classification (GTDB taxonomy): domain Bacteria; phylum Planctomycetota; class Phycisphaerae; order FEN-1346; family FEN-1346; genus JAPLML01. Next base: position 1,150 of record JAPLML010000543.1, read on the forward strand.
ACGTCACGATCGCGAACGGCTGCATGGTCGGGATGGTGGCGCCGCTGCGGTACATCCTGGTCACCGACGCGCTGCTGATGAGCCTGGCGCCCGAGGAGATCGAGGCCGTGTTCGCCCACGAAGTGGCCCACGTGAAGTTCAGGCATGTGGCGCTCTACATGGTTATGGCGCTTGGGGGCGCGAGCGCGGGGGTCCTGGCGGGGACGGGCGCCGCGATGCTCGACGCGTCGGCCTGGACGGCGAACCTCGCCGTCGGGGCGGCCGTGCTGGCCTACTGGGGGTTGGGCTTCGGCTTCGTCTCGCGGCGATGCGAGCTCGAGTGCGACCTGTACGCGGTCCGGGCCACGGCGTGTCCGGTCGATTGTTCCCCCCCCGACGCGGGCGCCCGGACCGGGCGGCGCGGTGCTGCCGAGCCGCGACCCGCGGGTCCAGGAGCAGAGGCGTTGCCGCGGGGAATCTGCGAGCACCGCGTGACGGCGATGGCGGCGGCGCTTCGGCGGATCGCGCGGCTGAACGGTTCGGCCGAGACGGCCCGCGGGTGGCGCCACTTCAGCATCGCGCGGCGGTGCCGGTTCCTTGGCGATGCGCTGGCCGACCCGTTGTTGGCATCGAGGCTGGAGCGCCGGCTGCGGCGAATCAAAATGGCGGTGGTCTTGGGCGTGTTCGTCCTGATGGCGGCGGCAGGGGTGGCTATCTCGACAGGGGAAGGGCCGCTAGAGGCGGACAACCCAGAGAATCCGACAGGCCCAGAGGATGTCGCGCCGCGGGTACACCGCTGGCTCGTACGCCTCGTTGATGGGGATCAGGTGGACGCGGTCGCCTTCGGGGCGCCACAGCTTCGCGGTGACGCCGATGCGGTCGCGGATCTTGACGATGGCGGCCATGCCGGCCTCGGCGGCCGCCTCGCGGTGCGAGACGACGATGTCGCCGTTCATAAGCCGCGGGGCCATGCTGTCGCCGTCGACGCGCAGGGCGAAGGTCCCCGGCAGCGGCGGGCCGGCGCCCGGGAGTTCGAGATACTCGACGACTCCGTCGGGCGTCGGCGAGGATAGCTGAGTGAGGATGGCCGTGCTGTCGGCCGGCTGATCGGACTCGTGATGCGGGTCGGCGGGCCTGAGGTCGGCATCGCGACGGCAGGCCGTCTTCCCCTCGGCGTGGCGGATCAGACGCTCCATGACGAGGGGATCGTCTCTGCCGGCGAAGCACTCCTCCCACGCGGCAAGCAGGCCCGCGGCCGTCCTGCCTACGATGGGGATCACATTCGAGGTTGGCTGAGCGGGACGGGGCTGCCACGCGCCCTTTGAGACGGGCAGGGCCTTCTCGATTCTCGCCAGGAGCGCCCTCAGGGCTGCCGTGGCCGCGCGTGCCTCGGCCGCGCCTGCGGGAGGCGAGAACCGCGCCAGGATCTCGCGCGCCTGGTGTGACAACCCTATGTCACCGACGTTTTCGCCGGACTCGGGGAAGGCAGCGCCAGTACCCGTAAGGAGCCATTTCAGGTCCGCGCCCGTGACCGTTGCCACCTTCGCCAGAAGCTCGGCCGGGGCGGGGCGGCCCTTTTCATAATAGTTGTAGGTAGAAGGACTTACGCCGATTGCTCTCGCGAAAGCAGCCCGCCCCCTGGGTCCGAAGACGGTCTTCCTGAGCCAAGCAAGACGCTCGGACAAGCCGGCCACTGTCCCTGGTTCTGTCATGCCGCTTGTCTCCTGAGGAATCGGCCTGAAACGTTCGCTTTCACGAATATTGTGTTGCACAGCGTTCGCACATGCGTATACTCTCGGCGCAACGTACACACCTGTGAAAATGATACCCTACAGCCGAACGGGTGGCAAGGAAAAAACGGGGGTGCGCGATGGTCGGCCGCGACGAGAGCCTGAAGGAGATCGTTCGGGGACTTGAGGGGCTTGTGATGCTTGGCCAGTGGCAGGTTACGCTGGCCAAAGACCTGCGGGAGAAGGCGGAGGCCCTCGGGGAATCGGGTGAAAGCCCGCCTGCGCCGACGGACGCCAGCCCGCAGAAATCCCCATAGGATGTCGGCTTCATCGACGCCGATGGTCGTATAATAGATGAGGGGACGCTTTTCTGAGAACGCGCTCTCGTGGGGAACGTCTAAGATGTGGGGCGACGAGCCCAGCAAGGAGCCGGCGATGACAGACGCCGCCGGGGCGCTGGCGGGTGATGGGGTGCCGCCGCTCTCGGCCCTCGCCGAAGCTGTCAGCCAAGGCCGGCAGGCGCTGCCGGCGCTTCTGGAGGCGGCGCGGCAAGGCGACGGCCGCGCGTTCGGCGCGCTCATTCGTGAGTTTGAGACGCCCACCTACCAGTTCATCCTTCGGCTGGTGCGCCGGCCTGCCGTCGCGGAGGACGTGTCGCAGGAGGTCTTTGTCCGGCTGTGGCGGCACCTGGACGATATCGAGTCTGCGGAGATGCTGCCGAGTTGGTTGCGGCGAGTGGCCGCGAACGCGGTGATCGATCACTGGCGCAAAGAGGAGGCGCGGGAGCGCCGCATGCAGACGCTCCGCGAACACCCGATCGCGCGGCATGTCGTGCGGCCGTCGACGCGCATGGAGTCGAAGGAGGCGCTCGATGCGGTGCAGGCGGCGCTCGACGCGCTGCCGGCGAAGCTTAAGAGCGTGCTGTTGCTTCGAACCATGGAAGGGCTGAGCTACGAGGAGGTGGCAGAGGTGCTGGGTCTGTCGGTGCACGCCGTCCGCAGCCGGCTGTTCCGCGCCCGCCAGGAACTCCTCGAGACGCTCCAACATGCCAAGGCCGCGGACTACCTGGCCGATATGTACCGGTCGAGAAACGACAAGCCGAAACCGTAGCAGGCCGGCACGGGGCCGGCCTTGGGGGACGTACGAATGGGCGGGTGTGTGCCCCGAAAGACGATGAACCAGTACTTCGATGGCGATCTTCCGGACCGCCCCGCTGCGCGGGTTCGCGATCACCTGGCGGAGTGCGAGCGGTGCGCGCGGGCGTACGAGAGCCTCCGGGCCCTCGAGGGGGCGATTCGCCGCGAGGCGCCGGCGCCGGGCGAGACGCCCGAGCTCGCCGCACGGGTGGTGGACGAGTTGCACCGGCGCGGGGCATTCCTCAGGGCCCGCGTCGCGGCGGGCAAGCGGCGGCTTCTGGGGGAGAGCCTTTGGTCGGTGCGGATGGCCGCCGCCCTTAGCGTGGCCGCCTCGCTCCTGGTGATCGTCGGCGCGGCGATGAATCACCTGACGAACAGGGAGTGGGCGAGCCGGACGGAGCCCGTCCTGGCGGACGCCGAGCGGGTGCTCGTGCGGCTCGTCTACGTGGATCCGGCGGATCAGGCGCTGCGGCTGGCCTGGGCGCGCGAGGAGGCCAGCAAGCTTGCGCTGCCGGACCGCCTGGCGAAGGTGCGGGGCGAGGCCGAGGCCGGTTGGGCGGGGGACTTGGCGCCGATCGAAACGATGTTTGCGGCGCTCGCCGGAGGCGAGCCCCTTCCGCCCGAGATGGCCGCCCAACTGAGCAGGGGAGAACTCCTGGATCGCACGGCGCGGCTGCACCGCAACTTACTGCCGGGCGGTTGAGGCGCTCGGGTGGAACACTCGCCGTGGCGAGATGGCGCCGCGTCTGAGCTTGTGGCTTTCATAGGCGGCCGCGTTATAATAGCGCGGCCGTCTGCTTTATGGGAGAACGCGGATGCGCGCGACGGCGGGGCGCTCTTGAAGAAGGCCATTGCCGACCTTAACGCGACGAAGGGTCTCGACTTCGCGATTGTCGGCGGGGACCTCTTCGCGCGGGCCGACCCGGTAAGCCTGGACAAGGCGAAGGCCTTGCTGTCCGAGCTCAGGATGCCCTACTACGTTGTCCTGGGCGAGTACGACGGACCGGCGCCTGCGGCCAAGACGCCGGGCAGCGATCCGGCGATGCCGGTCGGCGTAAGTCGGAGCACCATCATGTGGGCCTTCCAGGGCCACGGCTTTTCCTCGGCGGAAGGCTACTGGGTGCAGGAGGTGCTGCCGGGGCTGGTCGTCGTTGGCCTCGACACCGTGGTGCCGGGCGGGCGGGGCGGCCACGTGTCGATGCCGCAACTCGCGTGGCTTGACCGGGTGCTCAAGGCCCATGCCGGCAAGGCCGTCATCGTGGCGGGACATCACAGCCTGGTGCCGCTGCATCCCCTTGACGAGGGCGCGGCCTGGGGGCACATGGTCGTCGACAACGCCGCCGCGGTGCGCGAGGTCCTGGAGCGACACGCGAACGTCGTGATGGTACTGTCGGCCCACCATCATTTCGCCGAGGGGCGAGTCAGCGGGCGGATCGTCTACGTCGCGGCGCCGAGCGTGAGCGTCTGGCCTCTGGCGTTTCAGCTCATCCGTCTGACGCCGAAAGAGGTGGGGCCGATGTGGGTGCCGCTGGGGGATGATGACCTCTCTCGCCGCGCGCAGGAGCGGCTGCTGGCGAGCAAGGAGTACCGGGGTGTGTTTCCGCCCGGAGAGGACGGCGACACCGCCTGCGTGCGTCTGTTCGGCGTCAAGAAGACCGAAGTCTATCCTCTGCCGGCCATTCGGCCGTAGCAGGCGCGGCAACCGTCATGGCCGCTTCGGGGTCAGAACCGTGATGAAGGTCGACGGTTCGAGCGCCTCGTAGGTGTGCTCGAAGAGGCAGTCCCAGGCGAGGGCGTCGCCGGCCCCAAGCACGTAGTCCGAGCCGCGGATGGTGATCTTGACCTTTCCAGCGAGAACGAAGCACCGCTCGTAGTCGTCGCGGTGGAACTCGGCGGCCCATCCGGCCGCGCCTTTCGGGGCCGTGGTGCAGAAGATCCGGGTCCCGTCGAGATCGACGTGGCGGCACTCGGCCGTGCCGAGGATCGTGCAGGTGGCTTGGCTGACCTGGGTAGGGTGCTTGTGCTCGGCCAGGGCGAGCAGGTTGTGCGTGGCCAGGCCGAGCGCCCGGCTGACGCGGTCCAGGGTCTTGAGCTCCGGGTTGCCCTGGTTTCGCTCGAGCTTCGACAGGGCGACGTAACTGACCCCGCAGAGCTGGCTCAAGGAGTTGATCGTCAGTTTCCGCTTCTTGCGCAGTTCCCTCAGGATCGAAAAGTCGTAGGTCATCCGAGTCCCCCCCTTCCTGGGTTCTCAGTGCACCCCCATGGGCCCGATGTTGCAGAGGCCGTTGAAGCGGCAACGCGGGCAGTCGTCCACCGAGCGACAATCATACTGCTCGGCCGCCATGCCTGCGAATGCTTGACGTACGCGGGCTTCCGCGCGGGCCAGATCGGCTTCGGAAATCTCCTGCGGATCGGCGGAATCGGCGTCGACAACATACACCGACTGCCGAGCCACGGGCTGGCCCAGCCAGCGGCCTGCGGCCAAGGCATAGATCCCCAATTGGAGGCTATGCTTATCCACCAACGCACCAGGCGCGCCGACAGCGGGCGCGGCTGACTTGTAGTCGACAAGCTCCCAAAGCCCGTCTGGCCCCTGAAGCAGCAGGTCTATAGTCCCATGAATCTCTGTGTTGTCAAGCGTGAAAAGGAAGGGCATCTCCCGATAGACCCGGCGGGCTCGGGCGACGCGCCCGCCCAGGCGGGTGGCCCAGAAGGCGGCCACAACCTTGGTCAGCCGCCGTCGGAGATCCTCGCAAGCGGCGCCGGATCCGGCGGCGGCTTGGCGCAGTGCCCCGTCCACGGCCATCCGCGCCGAGGTTTCGTCGGGCGAGGTGGCGAGCTCCAGTGCCCCGTGTGCCAGGGCGCCCCAAAGGAGTGGTGAGACTTCGTCGCCGCGGCGACCGACCGCCTCGGCCTGGTCCACGCCGAGCACCACCGTCCACCAGTACAACCGCGGGCACTGATCATATTGGGCGAGAGCCGTCGCCGTGACCCGCGAGGGAGGCCGGCCCGGCACGGGCGCGGCCCGTGTCTGCGCGAGCCTCTCCTCGGCGGGGCGGCGCTTCGCCGCGGCGCCGCGATCGTGCAGCCGCTCCCAGCGCACGCGGCCGTCGGCAAACACGTCTCGCGGCCCGCCGCGACGGCGGCCGTGGCCGGGCTTCTCGCCCTGCGGCGGGCGAGCGCTGACGCGCAGGACCTGGCCGGTTGCAAGCCGAGCTTCGTGATCTCCGGGGCGGCGCTCGGCGCCCAGCCCGGTAAGGATCGCTTCGAGCCAGGAATCGTCGCTCTTCGCCCGCGACGAGTCGTGCGATGAAAGCAGGAGGTAGTCCCTGGCGCGCGTCATCGCCACGTAAAGCAGGCGCCAGGTTTCCTGGCGCTGGGCCGCCGCCTCGTCGTAGACGGCCAGGGCCAGGGCGCTCGACTTCAGGCCGTCGCCCTCTTCGTCGCGCATCCGCACCGAAAGGCCGGTCACGGGGTGGATGAAGTAGGGCGCTCTGGACCCGCGCGGGCCGTATGCGAGGTCGGGGACCGCCACAATCGGGAACTCCAGGCCCTTGGCCTTATGGATGGTCATGAGGCGGACGGTGTCGCCGCCGGGCGCCTCGATGGGCGCCTGCTCCATCCGCATCTCGCTCTGCATGAAGTCGGTGACGTACTCGATGTAGTCGCCGAGGGCGTACAGGCCGTGCCGCTCGAATTGCCGGGCGACCTCGGCCATCTGGCGGAGGTTGGCGTAGGCGCGGGCCCCGCCGAAACGCCCGACGCTCGACGCCGCGTAGCCCGACTCGAAGACCGCGAGGTCCAGGAGGCGCCCGAGGCCCAGGCGGTCCTTCGCGGCGGCCCACCGGGGCAGGAGCGCGGCCGCCCGCGCCAGGCCGCGGCGGTCCTCCTCGCCCAGGTGCTCCGCCTTGGCCGCCGCCGGCAGCGCCTCGTGGAGCGTGGGGCCCAGGGCCCGCAGGTGGTAGAGGCCCTCGTCGCTCACGGCGAAGAAAGGCGACCGCAGGACGCCCGCCAGGTGCAGGTCGTCGGCCGGGTCGTCGAGCACCCGCAGCAGGTGGATCACGTCGAGCACCTCCTGCTGCTTGAAGAAACCGGCGCCCGCGACCACGTAGTACGGCACCCCCCGGCGTTCGAGGGCTTCTTCGTACAGATGGAGATAGATGGTTCGCCTGACAAGGATCGCGACGTCGCCGTAGCGGGCGGGGCGCCATGCGCCGCTCTCCCTGTCCTGGACGGCGACCGCCTTCTTGGCGACGATCTCGTGCAGCCGCGCCGCCAGTCGCCCCGCCTCCTCGGCGTGGCCGGTCGCCGTGTCGAGCGGCTCGTGTTCGGG
>JAPLML010000487.1 GCA_026387055.1 Planctomycetota bacterium
ACGATCCTCTCGCGGTGCCAGCGGTTCGATTTCCGCGCCGTGCCGACCGAGCGCATCGCCGAGCACCTCGCGGGCATCGCGAAGAAGGAGAAGGTGAAGGCCGACGCGGAGGCGATCGTGGCGATTGCCCGCGAGGGGCGCGGAAGCGTCCGCGACGCCCTGACCCTGCTCGACCAGGTGATCGCCGTCGGCGACGGGCGCGTGACCCTCGAGGGCGTCCGCGACACCGTCGGCGCCGTGGCGGGCGACAAGGTCCTCGCGGTCCTCTCGGCCTGCGGCGGCGGCGACACCGGCGCCGGCCTGACGCGTTTCGGCGAGCTTCTGGCCGCGGGCGCGGACCTGGGGTCGCTCCTGGAACAGCTCATGCGGCAGGTTCGCGACCTTCTGATCGTGAAGACCTGCCCACCGGAGGCGGAGCTGCTGGACGTTTTCGGTCCGGACCGCCGGGCCCTCGCCGCCGAGGCGGAGAAGTTCTCCGTGCCCTCGCTGGTGGCGTGCCTGGGATACCTGGCGGAGGCCCGCCACCGTGCCCGCTGGGCGGTGGACGGCCGGCCCATCGGCGAGTTGGCCATCGTGCGGATGGCGTCGCTGGCCGAGATGGAGCCGCTGCCGCAGGTCGTCGCGCGGCTGGAGGCGATCGGGCAGTTGCTGGCGGGCGCCGGGCCCGCGCCCGTCCGCGCGCCCGCGGCGCCCCCGCGTCCGCCCGCCCCGGCGGACGAAAAAAAAAAGTGGACCGGCCCGGTGACCGCGCCGGCCGCGCCGGCCGGTGAAGTGGCCGCGAGGGCCGCCGCTCCGTTGCCGGACAAGCGGCGCAGGATCAACGAAGCGTTGCAGAACCCCCTCGTGCAGAAAGTCCTGAGGATTCTCGACGGGCAGGTCCTCGATGTGAAAGACCAGGGCTGACCGCGCGAGGCCTGGTTGGCCGCCCAGCTTGTCGAAGAGTCGCTGCGGCGACCTGGGCGCGTGTTGGAGCGGGGTACGTGTTTAGCGAGTGTGCCAATGTCCCGAAAGCAGGTGTGGCACGGCCGGCTTGTCCGGCCGGGGCAGAGTGCCGGCCACATTCCTCCCGGCCGGACAAGCCGGCCGTGCCACAACTGCCGCGGTACGCTAAACACGTGCTGGAGCGGGCGCGAAAGTAGGGTCGAGCATGGCAGGCCTCGGCGACCTGATGGCCCTCGTTCGCGACCTGGGCGCCATCGAGAAGAAGCTCGAAGCGATGCAGGGCGAGTTGGGCGCCCGGATGGTCGAAGGCGCGGCCGGCGGGGGCATGGTGGTCGCCACCGTCAACGGGCGCCTGGAACTCGTGGGCCTCAAGCTTGACCCGGAGGTCGTGAACGCCGACGACATCGACCTCCTTCAGGACATGATCAAGGCGGCCGTGAGCCAGGCGAACGCCAAGGCCCGCGAGGTCGAGCGCGAGTTGATGGCGAAGCACCTGGGCGACCTGAAGTTCCCGCCCGGCATGGAATCGCTGATCCGGTAAGGCGGGTGGCGTGCAGGCTGCGGCCTACGCCTCTTGACCGGGTGGCATGCCCACGCCGCCTTTGCGTGGGCATGTCGAGTGCCGCATGGCCACGCAACGGCGCGTGGCCATGCCACCCAAGCCGGGGCTGAGGCAGCACAGCGGGTGAAGGGTTCTTGATGGACGCATACACCGAATCCATGGAGCGGCTGATCGAAGCCCTCGGCAAGCTGCCGGGCATCGGCCGGCGCACCGCCGAACGGCTGGCGTTCTATCTCCTGGAAGCCGACATGCAAGAGGTGGAGGCGCTCGCGGGCGCCCTCGCCGACATCAAGACCAAGGTCGGCCGCTGCGCCGAGTGCGGCGCGATGGCCGAGGGCGGCCTGTGCGCCATCTGCGCCAACCCGCGCCGCGACCGCACGCGCCTGTGCGTGGTCGAGCGCGCGAAAGATGTTATCCGGCTGGAGGCGACGGGCGGGTATAATGGGCTGTATCACGTCCTCGGCGGACTCCTGGCCCCGATGGAAGGCATCGGGCCGGAGCAGCTTGACCTGGAGCGCCTGGCTCGCCGCGTCGCCGGCGGCGGGGTCCAGGAAGTCATCCTGGCCCTCAGCCCGACGGTGGAAGGCGACGGCACGGCCCTCTGCGTGGCCGGGCGTCTGAAGGCCGCCGGCGTGCGGGTCACGCGCCTGGCGCGGGGCCTCCCGACCGGGGCCAGTCTGGATTACGCCAATCCGGGGATGCTGGCCGACGCCCTTCGCGGCCGGCAGGATGTGGGGGCGTAACATGCGGTTCGACGCCAGTCTCCAACAGCGGCTCGAACAGCGGATGATCCTGGCCCCCAGGATGATCCAGGCGATGGAGATCCTGCAGCTTCCGCTGATGGCCCTCCAGGAGCGGATCGACCAGGAGCTCATCGCCAACCCGGTGCTGGAGCTGCGCGACGGCGACGGAGGCGAGCCCGCCGAGGCGCCCGAAACCGACGAAACCGCCCCGGCCCCGGGCGAGGTCGAAACCGACCTCGTGGTCCGCCAGGACGGGAGCCCCGAGGACTTCGAGCGGCTCTCGGAAACGGTGGACCGCTGGGAGAACTACTTCGAGGAGGCCTCCACCTGGCAGCGGCCCCGCGCGGCCTACGACGAGGTCGATCCGAAGTTCGAGGCGATGCAGAACACGCCCGAGATCGGCCAGACCCTCCAGGAGGTTCTGCTGGGGCAGTGGCGGCTGGAGGACGTGCCGCCGCGGCCCTCGGCCCTCGGCGAGCTCGTCATCCGCAATATAGACGATAATGGATATCTAAGGGCCCCGCTGGATGAACTGGCCCCCCAGGCCGAGCCGCCGGCCTCGCCCCAGGAGCTGGAGCAGGCCCTGCGGCTCGTGCAGAACCTCGGGCCCGCCGGCATCGGGGCCCGGACGCTCGAGGAATGCCTGCTCCTCCAGCTCGCGGCCGACCCGGCGTTCGGCGAAGGCGACGGCACGGTCCCGGAAGACGCCCTCGAGGTCCGCCTCATCCGCCATCACCTGCGCGACATCGAGGCCAACCGTTACCCGCAGATGGCCAAGGCCCTCGGCGCCTCGATCGAGGAGATCAAGGAAGGGGTGGCGCGGATCCGCCGCCTGAACCCCAAGCCCGGCACCGTCATCAGCCCGCGCCGCACGCCCCCCATCATCCCCGACGTCCAGATCGCGTGGGACGACGAGACGCACGAGCACCGCATCACGATCGAGGACGGCGACGCGCCGGAGCTTTACATCAGCCGGGCCTATCGCCGCCTGGTGAAGCGTCGCGACCTGGACGCGAAGACGCGCCGCTTCGTGGCGAACAACATCCGCTCGGCCCGCTGGCTCATCGACGCCATCGAGCAGCGGCGCGACACGCTGCGGCGCGTGGTCGAGTCGATCGTCA
>JAPLML010000099.1 GCA_026387055.1 Planctomycetota bacterium
GGGACCCACCATCGGGTCGGCCAGCGCCATCCGGGCGAGCGCCTCCATCGGCGGCAGGTCCTCGGGAATCGCGTCGAGGGCATGGCAGAAAAGGAACTCGGTTCCGCAGAGCATCGCGCCGCAGTCGTCCAGCAGGTTCATCACGCGCAGGTCCGCCACCGGGTTGACCCAGAACAGGCGGGCGGCCCCCTCCGGCAAGACGCCCCGCCCTTTATCGATTCGACGGCGGACCTCTGCCAGAAGTTCCGCCAGAACCGCGACGGACTCCGCGCGGTCCGAGCAAAAATGGATGGCGAGCATCTCCGCGATCAGCATCTCCAGGGCCGGCATCGGGCACGGGTCGGCGGTATAGGCCAGCCAACGCAGGTCGCCCAGAAGGCCCCGGACGCGGTTCGCCTCGCGAATGCCCGCCGCCAACTCGTCGTCCCCCAGAGGCGCTCCCGCGAGTTCCGCCAGGGCCGCCCGAATGCGATCCAGTTCCGACCGCACGAGCGCCACCTGCGACTCGGTCGCCCGGAACCCGCCGGGGAGCGTCACGGCGGGCTCGCCCGGATCCGGCAACCGCCGGCTCGGCATCTCCCACCACAGGATGGGGAAGCCGAGCGACTCCAGGCGCTGGGCGACCGCCGAGAAATCATCGCACGTGGCCCCCACGCTGCACGTCAGGAGGTCCGGGATCGGGAAGTGGGCCCGGTTGACGAACGCCCCCGCCATCGCGCGGACGGGGCAGAAGGCATCGCCCAGGCCGAGCGACTGGGCCACGCCGAAGAGCCCCTCGCTCAGCTCCATCACGCACGGCGTCCACCACGCGCCGTCCGGGTAAAACGCCACGACGTTCGGCAGCGAGTACGCCATCACGGGCACGGTGCCCAGGTCCTTCATCGTGCCGACGATCTTGCGGCCGGCGGCGCGGGCGGCGTGCAGGCGCTCCTCCTCCGTGAGGAGGAAGCTCCACAGGCGCAGGGCGGCCACCGAGTCGTCGTACTGAAGTTTCAGGAGGCGGCGGTCCCCCTCCTCGACGTGCCGCTCCAGCGGGCCGGCGTACGCCGGCATGGGCGCACCGGCCGCCTGGCGCCGGCGGCACAGCCGGTCGAGCTCCGCCATCGTCAATCGTTTCGGCGCCGCGCTCATCTCAGCATTTCCATGAACGCCTGGATGCGGTCCCCGGTGCGGCCGAAGCCCGCGTCCTCGCCGGAGACATCCAGGTCGAGGACGGGCAGGCCCGTCGTCTCCCTGAGCCGCACGACGGAGGCCGCCCACAGGTCGCACCAGACGTTCCGCCACAGGATGATGCCGCGCGCCAAGCTCGCCGCCAGTTCGCGGCCGAGCCACTCGTGGAGCGCCGTATCCGGTCGGCGGAAGATGTCGGGGATGGCGCCGAAGTAGGCGTCCACAAGCTCCAGGAGCGGATCGTCGCGCAGCCGGCGGCGGTCGAACGGGGCGGGGAGCGTCCGCGCGCCGCTCTCCGTGCCGTCGAGGGCCACGAGGCCCCCTGCCCTCTCGATGGCGTCGAACAGGCGGACATCGTCTCGCCTCAGCGGCCCGCCCACGAGGGCCAGCGGCACGGCCTGGGAATGGGCCCGTGCGCGGCGGGTCTCCTGACCCGCCGCGCCACCTGCATCTTGCGCGCCGCGGGTGCGATTGAGGCGCGGCGGGTCGGGAGACCCACCGCGCCCGAGGTCACGCAAGGCGGCGTCGTGCGCTTCTGCACCGCGGTCGAACCGGGCGACGGCCTCGCTGGCGCCCCGAGGGCCGAGGGCGCCGAGCGCGCCGCGAAGCGCCGCGCGGCGGGCATCGTAGGCCTCCAGGGTCTCGGCCAGGCGCTCGCGCGACGGCGGCGCCCCGCCGAGGCCAACCAGGAAGCGGCCCAGCCTCTGAAGCTCGTCGCGGTAGAGCCGCGCGGCGGCGGGCGTCTGCCACGTGGCGGGCACGTTCATGAGGAAGACCGGCGGTCCGCCGTCCAGGGCCAGCCACTCCGCGGCGCGGCGCATCTGGTCGCAGGTGGTGGTCAGGACCACGCCGTCAACGCCCGGCATGGAAGCGGCCTCGCCCACGAAGGCCCGCGCGTATGGACACATGCCCATGATCGGGCCAAGAGACTCCGCGGGCGCGCCGGCGCCAGGCCGGAGCCGCACCGGCCTCAGGCCGTGGGCGGCGAGCCATTCCGCCGGAACAAAGGGCGAACTGTAAACCACGGTCCTCACGTGCCGACCCTCTCACTACAACGCCACTTAACCTCGTGCGCGGCGGCTCTCCCGCGCCGCCGCGTGCGTGCGTTACCCCGCGCGCGAAGTCGCGTCTGCGCGGCGGGTCGGGAGACCCGCCGCGCGGAGTGGCGTTGTAGTACTCTGCTCCTCGGTTACTTCACCTTGCGGGCCACGAAGAGCCCCTGCGCGATCTTGCCGGCGTGGGCCAGGCCCTGCATGAACTGCATCTCGCCCGCCATGGCGCCCATCAGGTTCGTATCAAAGCCGATGATCTTCAGGGCGTCATAGGTGAGCTGCATGTCCAGCATGCCCAGGTACAGGTCGACGTACGGGGCGAAGCGGCCGGTGTCGACCGCCATCTTGACCTCGCAGCCGCTCGACTTCAGGAGGTCGCCGTAGCCTTTCAGGTCCTGCACGTTCGGGAACTTCATGAACGTCAGGAAGCGGTCGGCCTCGCGATCCGTCATCGCCCGGCCTTCGATCCAGTCGGTGAAGGCGATGGTGCCGCCGGGCTTGACGATCCGGGCCGCCTCGGCGATAAGCCTGGCCTTGTCGACAACGTAACACCAAGCGTCCTCGCCCCACACGAAGTCGGCGCAACCGCTCGGAAGGCCGCTGGCGGTCGCGTCGGCCAGGACGAACTGAATCTTGCCTTCCAGACCCTCGGCCTTGCAGCGCTGGCGGCCCCGTTCGACCACCGTGGGCGTCGCGTCAACGCCCGTCATCTTCGCAACGCCGCGGAAGCGCACCAGGAACCGCATGCCGGCGCCGTTGCAGCAGCACAGGTCCACACCCGCCAGCCCCGCGCCGATCCCCGCCTTCTCCGCCAGGTCCATCGACGACTTGAACCCGCCGATGTGGATCTGCTGGCCCATGACGAGTTCCCACAGGTCCCCCTCGGGACCGCCATAGACGGCCTGCACGTTCTCCAACCCGATGCCACTCTTGCGCTTCATTGCATGTCCTCCTTGCGGGCACCCGTGATTCCCACTGGACACCAGTGGCCGGACAACCGCGCCGGCCCTGGTGTCGCGGCTGCCCGAGAAGCGGCGAGCACACTCAGCCGGGCGACGTCGCCCGGACGGTTTCAAACAGCGCTTCAACGCGCACCGTGATGCGCGCCGAGTCGGACGGCGAGTAATCGGTCTCGATTCGCAGGTGCGGCATCTTCAGTTCCTCCTCGGCGAGGCGTTTGATCCGGTGCGACTCCACGTCATACGTCAGGCAGGCCTGCCAGACCAGCTCGACGATGCACTGGACCCGGTACTCCCCGGCCAGGTCCTTCAAGAGCTTGAGGCGGCGGTCGTTGGGCGTCATGACCGAACACGGCAGATGGAAGTACTTCTCGGCGATCGCCCGCAGGGGGTCCGAAGCCTTCTCGTCCACGTCCTCGAGGATCGGCTTGACGCCCGTGCAGTTCTCCATGGCCACCACGAGGCCGCCCGCGTTTTCGACGATCTCCAGCACGCGCTCCGCGCCGTGCGCCATGGGCACGCCGGTCATCAGCACACGCACGCGTGAGCCGGCGTCGGCGGCGGGCGGGCGGGCGGGGAGCATGCGCAGGGCCGCCTCGTAGGCCGCGAGGTCTTCGGGGATGCACGAGATGCTGCTCTTCAGGTCAATGAGCTCGCGGCCGGTGAGGACGGGCGCGTCGGCCTTCATCAGCCCGGCGAGTGCCCGGCGCAAGCGCCGCTCGCGGTTCATCAGGGCGATGGCCTTCCGCAGCTTTGCGTCGGTGATGCGCACACCGAACCGGCGTTCGAGTTCGGCCTTGAGCCGCCGAAGCTCGCCAAGCCAGTGCTCGAACGCGCCGCCGTCGTCCGGCTTCTGGGTCAGTTCGAGGACGTACATCGGCCGCGACTCGGCCATGAGCTCGTACATTTTCTTCTTGCCGTCGCAGGTGGTCTCGGCCACCACCAGGTCGGCCATCTCGAGGAACGGGTTGGCCTTCTCGACATGGAAGCCGTAGGTGGACTTGATGAGCGGGCAGAGGTTGGCTGGGAGGTCGCGCTCGGCCGGGCCGACCATCTCCGCCGACCCGCCGCAAAGGCAGACGGGCACCGCCCCGGCGGCCATGATGATCTCGCGCGGCGTGTACTCGCACAAGATGCCCACGATGGGCCTTCCCGCCGCCTTGGCCGCGGCGGCGTACTCGTAGCAGTTGTCGATCATCTGGCTGAAACGGGTGAGCGGGCACTCATCCCTCGCCGGCTTGGCGCTCGAGCCACCGGGCGACTTGGCGGGCCGACAGGAACCCTTCCGACGCTTTCCACCGCAGCGAATGCTCACGTGTTGTCTCCTAAGAGGGCTTCGGGACAGAAGAGCGCCGCCGTTTGGACAAGGGGAAAACCACCATCGAGCCAGGACGCGGCCGCATCGTGGCAAGCATCGGGACCGACTGGAAGGAGGTGATTCGACGCGGGCGGAGATTCTAAGAGCCTATCCGAATGACCCGCTCCTCGGGGTGCCACGGCTTGCTTGCAAGCCGTGATTTCCGGCGCACTGGTTGCAAGCAACCAGTGGCACCCTTCGTGTGATGAGCATGTGGTTGTTCGGATAGGCTCTAAGAGATGCTTCCGGCCACCGGCCGCCGGGCGTGGGGACCCCCAGCCGCGGTGTTCACCGACATGCAGCCCGACAAAATGACCCTCAATGGCCATGTGAGGTTCTTTCGCCGGCGCGCCACGGCCGGCCGCGGCCCCTGCATTCAGTGCAAGTTCATGGCGAGGTACGGAAACATTGCTCAGGATCCTTGCTCTTGCCAGCGCAACCCCTGGCGGCGATGGTGGAAGGATACCGCGCCGTCGGTCCGTCTGCAAGTCCATAGTCGTCACAGCCACTTTCGCCGCTCCATTCGTTTGACTCCCCGGCGGCCATCTGATATATCAGATGCTCCTGCGAAGCCAAAGAAGTCGGGCGGCCGCCAGCCCTGGAAAGGACCCGCCATGAGGAAGTCGGCAGCTTGGCCCAGGGAGTTCCCCGGCGCCAACTGGTACGATCGCCAGGAGGAGCGCGCCGTTCTGAACGTGCTGCGCGGCAAGGCGCCGTTCCGCTATTACGGCGTCGCCCAGCCGCGGTACGTGGCGGCGTTCGAGGAAGAGGCGAAGAAGGTCTACGGCGTCAGGCACGCCCTGGCCGTCAACAGCGGGACGGGGGCCCTGATGACGGCGATGACCGCCCTCGGCATCGGGCCGGGCTCCGAGGTGATCGTTCCGGCGTTCCTGTGGGTCTCGACGGTCGGGGCGGTCGTCCACGCCAACGCCATTCCCGTCCTCTGCGAGGTCGACGACAGCCTCTCGATGAACCCGGACGACCTGGAGTGCAAGATCACGCCCCGCACGCGCCTCATCGTGGCCGTGCACATGGCGGGCGCGCCGTGCGACATGAAGCGGATCGTCGCCGTCGCCCGCAAGCGCCGCATCCCGGTCCTCGAGGACTGCGCCCAATGCAACGGCGGCACGGTCGAGGGGAAATCCGTCGGCTCATTCGGCCAGATCGGCATGTTCAGCCTCCAGATCAACAAGAACATCACGGCCGGCGAGGGCGGCCTGCTGGTCACCGACGACGAAGGCCTGTACCTCAAGATGCTCGCCGCCCACGACGTGGGGGCGCTGTGGCGCGGCGGCGGCCTCGTGCCCGATCCACGCTACGTCGCCTGGGGCACAGGACGGCGCATGGCGGAGCTCATCGGGGCGGTCGCCTCCGTGCAACTGGGGAAGCTCGCGCGCGTCGTCGGGCACATGCGGGCGTCGAAGAAGCGCCTCAAGGCGATGCTCGAGGACACGCCGGGCCTGGCGTGGCGCCGCCTCAACGACCCCGCGGGCGACACGGCCTGCTGCCTGGTGTTCTACGCGCCCGACCGGGGGCGGGCCGCCCGCACCGTCGCCGCCATCCGGGACTCGAACCTCTTCGGCGCGTCGCGCCTGGCCGAGTACGGGATGCATATCTACTACAACATTCCTCAACTCGTGCACAAGGCGCCGCTCTCGCCGGCCGGCAACCCGTGGAGCCTGCCGCAGAACGCCGGGATCGTCCGCGAATACGGCAAGGGCGCCTGCCCCACGAGCGACGCCCTCTTCGAGCGGGCCGTGATCCTCTCCATCCCCTCGACCCTGACGCGGCCGCAGGAACAGGTGATGGCCGGCATCCTCCGCGGGGCGGTGCTCCAGGCGTAGGCGGCGGAGCGCAAGGCGGCAGGTCGCCGTACCGGCGACGGCTGAACGACGACGATGCTATCACGCTCGTTTAGCCGCGGCCGGCACGGCCGCGATATCGTGCCGCTCCCCCCTCCCCGTCGCCGTACCGGCGACGGCTAAACAGGCGCGACACCGGCGCCGGCTCAGTCGGGAAGCAGGCGCTCGATCTCGCGCCGGACGGTCTCGAAGCGCAGGGGCTTGTCGAGGATCACGTCGGCCTTGACCCACGAGCGCTCGCCGCCGGAAGCGCCGTCGAACTCGAGGCCCGTTTCATGCGTCACGCCGGTCACCAGAATGACCGGGATGTCGGGGTCCGCCTTCTTGAGGTGGTAGCAGAGCGTGAAGCCGCCGTCGAGGTTCTCGAGCATCAGGTCCACGATCGCGAGATCGGGCCGGGTGCGGGCGAGGATCTCGCGGGCCTTCGCCAGGCCTGCACGTGCGTTGAGAGCTGCGCGAGGAAATCGGGGTCGTCGTCGACGATGAGGATGCGGCGGGACATCGATGACCTCCGGCCCAGACCAGACGGCGATCGTGCCTCCAATGACTAATTCCTAATGACTAATGTCTAATCAAGAGAAAATGCCTAATGCCAAAGGACTGTGCGGCACCCTCCAAGGCTCGCGATGCGCCATTCGTCATTCGTCATTGCCGTTTGATTAGTCATTAGAAATTAGGCATTAGTCATTTTCTGTCCAGCAGTTCCCTCACCTTCTCCACCAGCGCCTGCGAGGGCGCGGGCTTGTCGAAGTAGGCGTCGGCGTGCATGGCCGCGAGGTCCTCGGGCGTGCGGGGGCGGAAGTCCAGGCCCATCTGGCTCGTGACCGAGGTGAGGATGATGACGGGCGTACGGGCGAGGCGCGGGTCTTCCTTGACCTGGCGGGCGAAGGAGCATCCCGAATCGAGGGCCCTCATCATGAGGTCGGTGATCACGAGGTCGGGCCTCTCGCCGGCCATGGCCGCCAGAGCCTCCTCGCCGCTGCTCGCCGTCACGGTGCGATAGCCGGCGCCCTCCAGGATGTGCTGGTGGATCGCCAGGAAATCGGCGTCGTCGTCGACGATCAGGATCAGGGGAGGCGCCTGGGCCATGACTCACGCTCCCTTTCCTCAGATGCGAGGCGCGGGCAAGGCCGCACTGCCGCCAATGCCCAATGACCAAGCCCCAATGACCAATGAAACGGCGACGAAACAACAATAACCAAACAACGGCAGGCGTGCAAGCTCCTCTTTAGACATTAGTCATTTGTCGTTTGATTGGTCATTGGCGCTTGGTCATTGGTCATTCTCTGTCAGACTTTCTCCCTTGCCACGTAGTGCGTATGGAGCAGGTGATGCGATTTCTCGCCGAGGGGCTTACCCAGGAACTCCTGGTAGATCTGCTCGATCTGCGGGTTCGCGTGCGACTTGCGAAGCTCCTTGCCCTCGTCCTCCTGGTAGATCGCCGCGATGCGGGCCTTGCGGACCTCGTTGGTCGTGAGGCGCGGCTGTCCGCCGCCGCCGATGCACCCGCCGGGGCAGGTCATGACCTCGATGAAGTGATAGTTCGCCCGGCCCGACTTGACGCGCTCGATCACCGCCCGGGCGTTCGCCAGGCCGTGGGCCACCGCCACGTTCAAGGTCGCGCCCTCGAGGAACTTCCACTCGGGCACCGCCTTCTCAATCTTGATCGACGCCTCCTTGATCCCCTCCAGGCCGGCGATCGGCGTCACGTGGAGGTTCGCGAACGGCAGCGGCCGGCCGGTCACGATCTCATAGGCGGTCCGCAGGGCGGCTTCCATGACGCCGCCGGTGTTGGCGAAGATGTCGGCGGCGCCGGACGAGAGGCCCAGCGGCGCATCCATGGTGTCGTCGGCGAGCGCGCGGAAGTCGATGCCGGCCTGCTTGATCATGCGCCCCAGCTCGCGCGTGGTCAGCACCACGTCGACGTCGCGCGCGCCGCTGGAGTTCATCTCGGCCCGCTGGGCCTCGAACTTCTTGGCCGTGCACGGCATCACGGAGACCACGAAGACGTCCTCGGGCCGCTTGCCGATCTTCTGGGCGTAGTAGGTCTTGGCCACCGCGCCGAACATCTGCTGGGGCGACTTGCACGTCGAAAGGTTCGGCATCATCTCCGGGTAGAAGTGCTCCAGGAACTTGATCCAGCCCGGCGAGCAGCTCGTGAACATCGGCAGGGCCACGGGTTGCTTCTCGACCAGGGCCTTCTTCAGCCGCATGAGGAGCTCCGTCCCCTCCTCGATGATCGTGAGGTCGGCCGTGAAGTTCGTGTCGAAGACGGCGTCGAAGCCGAGCCGCCGCAGGGCCGAGACCATCTTGCCCGTCACGAGCGTGCCGGGCGGGTAGCCGAAGCACTCGCCCAGGGCGGCGCGGATCGCCGGCGCCGTCTGCACCACGACGGTCTTGGCGGGGTCGTCGAGGGCCGCCCAGACCTCGTCGATCTGGTCGTGCTCGCTGATCGCACCCACGGGGCACACCGCGCTGCACTGCCCGCACTGGACGCAGACGACCTCCGACAGGTTGCACCCGAACGCCGGGCCGATGACCGTCTTGAAACCGCGGCGCTGCGGGAACAGGCCGCCCACGCCCTGCGTCTGACCGCACACCGTCACGCAGCGCCGGCACAGGATGCACTTGGCCGTGTCGCGCACGAGGGCCGGCGTGCTCGTGTCGAGCGTCCGCTTGCTCTTCTCGCCCGGGTAGGCGACCTCCTGGATGCCGAGCTCGCGGGCGAGGGCCTGGAGCTCGCAGTCCTCGCTGCGGTGGCACGTCTGGCAGTCGCCGTCGTGCTCCGACAAGAGGAGCTCCACCACCGTCCGGCGCGACTCGCGGACGCGCCGCGAGTTGGTCTTCACCTTCATCCCTTCGGCGACCGGCATCACGCACGAGGCGACGAGGGTCTTCGCCCCCTCGACCTGCACGAGGCACACGCGGCAGGCGCCGATGGCCTGCACGTCCTCCAGATAGCACAGCGTCGGGACCGCGATGCCGACCTTGCGAGCGGCCTCCAGGATGGTGGTTCCCTCGGGCACCGCGACCGCCGTGTTGTCGATGGTCAGACTCACCATGACTGTCCGTCTCCTCTCGTCAATCCTCGTTCCCGCATCTGCAGGCCGCGGCGTACCGCGGCTTTTCCCAAGCCCGCTGCGGAAGCAGCGGAAGATACAGAACGGGAGAATCTCCCGCCGCTCCCGCGGCGGGCTCGCGTGATGCCGGGGCTTCGCCCCGGCCTGCAACTGGCCTCACTCTTCCTTGCACGCCGGGCGGAAATCGCACCGCAGGCACCGCTTGGCCTCCCGCCGCGCGACCGCCTCGGACCACGACAACTCGACTTCCTGGAAGTTGTTCCTGCGTTTCGTGACGGGCAGCAGGTGCATCGCCGCCCGCGGATATCCCACCGGATCGGCGTCCGGATCGAAAAACGTGTCGGCCGGCGGGGTCTCGCGCCAGAAGGCGTGCGGCTCGCCGGTCAGGTACTCGTCGATGGCCACGGCGGCGCGTTCGCCCATCCCGATCGCGTCGACCACCGAGGCCGGGCCGAGGGCGGCATCGCCGCCCGCAAAGACCCACTCCACGCTCGTCCGTCCCGTGTACGGGTCAGTCTTGATGAAGCCCGCCTCCGTCAACTCCAGCGGCGTGCCGTTGTGGATCTGGGCCGGGTCGAGCTTCTGCCCGATGCCCGCGATGACCTGGTCGGCGGGGATGACGTACTCGCCCTCGCCGCCGGCGACCGGCCGGCGACGCCCGCTCTGGTCGTACTGGCCGAGCACCATGGCGCGGCACTTGACGCCGGCGACCTGCCCGCCCTCCACCACGATCTCGACCGGGGCCGTCAGGGTCTTGAGGCGCACGCCCTCGTGCTCAGCCTCCTCGACCTCCTCTGCGTACGCGGGCATCTCGGCCCGCGTGCGGCGATAGAGAATCGTGACCGACTCGGCGCCGAGCCGCAGGGCCGTCCGGGCCGCGTCGATGGCCGCGTTGCCGCCGCCGATGACCACGACCTTCTTGCCCGTCGGCACGGTGCCGCGGATGTTGTACTCGCGCAGGAACCGCAGGGCCTCGGTCACGCCGCGCGCGGCCTCGCCGGGGATGCCGAGCTTCGCGCCCTCCGGTGCGCCGACGCCGAGGAACACCGCCTCGTAGCCCAGGACCCGCAGGCTCTGGAGCGTGAAGTCGCGGCCCAGGCGCAGGCCCGTCTCGATCTCGACGCCCAGGCGCTCGATCATGCGGATCTCGCGGGCGAGCTCCTCGCGCGGCAGCCGGTAGGCCGGGATCGCCTGCATCAGCATGCCGCCCGGCCGCGGCTCGGCCTCGAAGACCTTCGGCCGGTAGCCGAGGCGCGCCAGGAAGTACGCGCACGACAGGCCCGCGGGCCCCGCCCCGACGACGGCGATCTTGCGCTTCGCGTTCTCCGGGTTATCGCGGACCTCGGGAAGCTGGACGGTGACTTCCTGCTCGGCCATGAACCGCTTGAGGCCGCGGATCGAGACCGACTCATCCAGCGTCTGGCGCCGGCAC
>JAPLML010000660.1 GCA_026387055.1 Planctomycetota bacterium
GCGGCTCCTCCAGGAGCAGGTGCCCGCCCGACGGAACGTTGTGCCGGCGGCACCAGTCGCGGATCTGGCGGAAGTAGTTCTCCGACACCAGCTCCCCCACGGTGAGCCAGAAATCGTACCGCGCGCGGCGGCCCCGCGGCCCGGCGTCGGCCACGAGCGCCGGCACCAGGGGCTCGAGCGCGTAGCCGCGCCGCGCCTGGAACTGCGGCGCGAGGTTCGGCGCCCAGGGGAGCACGCGCCAGGGCTGGGCCTTCAGGAACATGCTCATCAGCGACGGCTCGTCGGTGAACGTGCCGACGAACCACTGGCCGAGGTCCTTGCCCAGGCGGGCCGCGTACGCCTCGTGCGTGAGCTCGAGGAACCGGGCGGTGGGCTCCGGCTGGAGAAGGTTGATGTAGGGAAGCTTGTCGGCCAGGCTCAAGGAGGCGTGCGTGCCCTCGTAGAGCCGGTCCTCGGTGACGGCCATGACGCGCCAATCGCCCGCGGGGGCGTCCCAGCGGAGTTTCCCGTCGCGGACGTTCGCGGAAAGGTCCACGGCCTTGTCGAGATCGATCTCGCCGCCGGCCACGGGGAACGCGGCTGCGCGGAACAGCCGCCCGGGGGGCACGTCGAGCGAGACCGGCCCGCCGCCCGAGCTTGCGTCGGCGATGAGGAGGCCCCGCGCCTCCCACTCGGGATGGCCGCGCAGGGTCAGCCCGCCCGCCGCACCCGACGGGTAGCCGCGCTCATCGTAAAGCCACAGGGCCATGCCGGCCTGCTTGGCCTGCTCGACGCCCCGCGTGAAGGCCTTCCACTTCGCCTCGCTCTCAAGGTAATCGGTGAACGAGACGTTGCACACCATGCCGCCGAAGCCCTGGGCGAGGAGCGTGCGGAGCAGTTTGTCCTGCGCTTCAGGCGCGTCGGGCAGACCGTGGACGATCTTGAGGATCCGCGCCCTGGCCGGCGGGGCGGCAAATCGCGCCGCCAGCGTGCCCGAGGCAGGTGGGTGCGCCGCCTCTTCCGCAAAAGAAGCGACGGGCAGAGCACCGATCGCGAGCAACATCATGCACAAGAGCGCCGCGGTGTGTTCCATCGGTTTCCTTTCGACCGGAGACGGACGCCATTGTACTGAACCTGAGGCGCAGGAAAAAGCGGGCAGGCAGCCGCCCGCCGCGCCCCGAAACCCGCGAAGCTGGCGGTTTACCCAAGGGAGGACAAAGGAGAGTTCAAAGTTCCAGGTTCAAGGTTCCAGGTTGAAAGGCAAAGGCAACAGCGTTCTTTCCGGTTCAGGTCTTGGCCGTTGCCGTATACTCCGCACTCCGCATTCCGCACTCCGCATTTGGCCTTGGGCTGAACGCCAAGATGAACGTAAGTCGCGCTGCGCAAAACACACTTACAACTTTCGAGGGCCCAAAACCCCCCTTTTAGGCCCTAAGTTATCCACAAAATGGCCTTGGAGCTAGCGCCAGGGCCGGTGACCCTCTAAAATGTTAAGATGGGCTAGACGAAATTTGACGCCTTTTTCGTTTTTGCGCGCGCAGACCCCCCCCTTTTGCTGTTTTTGATCGAAACACGCGCGATTTTGAGAGGTGCCCGTTGACGTAAGTCACTTTGCAGAAATGCGACTTACGTTCACGCCGTGAAATCTTTCACAGCCATTTGGCGCCAACGGCCACCATCGTT
>JAPLML010000615.1 GCA_026387055.1 Planctomycetota bacterium
GGTCCCGCCGGCACCCGAGTACCCGCCGCCTCCGCCGGCGCCCCAGGCGGCGCCGCCCGCCGCGGCCCCGACGGCTCCGGCCGCCCAGCCCGCGACGAACCCGGCGGACCCGGAAGTGCTGACCCGCGGGCCGCTCCATGAGGCGTTTGCCGAACCGGTCAACTATAACCCGCAGCCCGGCATCGTGGCCCCGCGGCAGCCGCCGGCGACGGTCGAGGAGATGCCGCCCGACGAGAAGCCCGAGGGCGCCGCCTGGATCCCGGGCTACTGGGCCTGGGACGACGACCGCAACGACTTCATCTGGGTCAGCGGCATCTGGCGCGTGCCGCCGCCCAACTGCAACTGGGTGCCCGGCTACTGGACGCAGGTCGCGGGGGGCTGGCAGTGGACGTCCGGCCTCTGGATGGGCAACCAGGCGCGGGAGATCACGTACCTGCCGCCGCCGCCGGCCAGCCTCGAGCTGGGACCCTCCAGCCAGCCGCCGTCGGAGAACTACCTCTGGGTGACCGGGTGCTGGAACTGGTCGAGCGCGCGGTACGTCTGGCGTCCGGGGTACTGGATGGCGGCGCAGCCCTCCTGGGTCTGGATCCCCGCCCATTACATGTGGACGCCCCGGGGCCACGTGTTCGTCAACGGCTACTGGGACTACACGATCGACAACCGCGGGCTCGTCTTCGCGCCCGTCTACTTCGGGCCGGGCGTTTACGCGGCGCCCGTCTACTACTCGCCGGTGGTGGTCATCGACACGGGGCTCCTGAACGCCAGCCTGTTCACCCGGCCGCAGTACGGTTACTACTACTTCGGCGATTACTACGCGGTCGAGTACGCCAATGCAGGCATCTACCCATGGTTCGAGTTCCACCGCTATCACACCTGGTACGATCCGATCTACGAGCATCGCCGCTGGAGCTATCGGCACGACGATCCCCGGTGGGGCGCGGGCCTGCGGACACAGTACAATCGCCTGCGGGACGATCCGGTCCTGCGGCCGCCCCGCACGCTTGTGGCCCAGCGGGCGGCCATCGGCAGGGTGCCGGAGGTCCAGCGGAAGGACCTTACCCTCGCCAGGCCGCTCCCGGAGGTCGTGGCGAACAGGGCCGCGCCGATGAAGTTCGAGGCGCTCGACAAGAGCCGCCGCGAGGACATCGCCAAGCGCGCCAACGAACTCGAAAAGTACCGGGCCCAGCGCGCGAGCTGGGAGAGCCCGCCGGCCACCGCCAAGGCCACCGCCAAGGCGACCGCCGAGGCCGGGCCGACGAGGCTGCCCGCGCCGCCCACCACGAGTCCAGGCGCCGTGGCGCAGCCCACGGTGAGCCGTAGCGGGCCGACCGCCGTCAAGCCGCCCGGGCCGCCCGTGAAAGGAACGGAGCCGCCGATCACGCCCCCGAAGGAAATCAAGAAGCCCGAGACCCCGGCGCCGCAACCGGCCGGGCCGAAACCGCCGGAAGTGCTGCCGAAACAACCTCGCGAAGTCCGTACGCCGCAGCCGCCGGTCACGCCGCCCACGGAGATCAAGAAGCCTGCGACCCCGGCGCCGCTGCCGACCGGCCCGAGACCGCCTGACGTGATGCCGAAACAGCCTCGCGAGGTCCGGCCGCCGACGCCTCCCCTGCCGCCCAGTCCGATCAAGAGGCCGGAGGCGCCGGCTGTAACCCCGAGGGTCATCGAGCGTCCCCCGGCAAGCCCGACCCCGCCAACCGTGGTCAGGCCGCCCGCGGCGCCCACCCCGGCCCCGATGCCTAGGGTCATCGAGCGTCCCGCCGCACCCAGTCCGCCGCCGGTGATCCGGCGACCCGATCTGCCCGCTCCGGCGCCGGCCCCGAGGGTCATTGAGCGACCCCCCGCACCCAGTCCGCCGCCGGTGATCCGGCCGCCCGATCCGCCCCGCCCGGCGCCGGCGCCGAGGGCCGTCGAGCGGCCCTCTCTACCCAGTCCGCCGCCCACGGTCAGGCCGGCCGATCCGCCCGCCCAGTTCAGGGGAGGCGGCCCGGTCGGACCAGTGCCGCCTGGTCAGCAGCCCAGAGAAACGCCAAGACGCGGGTAACCGGAGGACGGTGCAGCAGGAACCTGTTCTACGCCAAGGACGGCCGGCCGAGCGCCGGCCGTCCCTGTTTCGGCATGGTTCACAAGCCCCACGCACCGCGTGAGGACAAGTCTCCGGCGGCGCCATTCCCCCGGCTTTGCCGGGGTACGTGTGTAGCGTGGGTGGCACGGCCACGCGCCGTTGCGTGACCGTGCTTGCCCCCCACGTGACCGTGCACGGCCACGCAACAGCGCCCGCCGCGGCGGGCAGGCTGTGACCGTGCCACCCGGCAATCTGGTATAACGCTAAACACGTACTTGCCGGGGGCTTGCGAACCATGCCCTTGTTTCTCGCCGGCGCGTGCCACGGCCGGTCTTGTCCGGCTGTGCCACCCGTGCGTCACGGACTCCTTGACGCGCACGAGAGAGCTGGACACAATGGCCGCGAGTGGCAAGGGCGGCCGCCGGCGCCGAGGAAAGGAGCATCGGATGCACGTTCACAGGTGTCCTGCCGGATGCAATGGCAACTGCAAGGTGTCCCGGCGGAGCTTTCTGGCGGCGTCGGCCTCCCTGGCGGCGGGCTTGCTGAGCTCGTGCTCGGCCCCCCAGGGCCGCGACGCCTCCGCCGCTGCAAGCAACTCGCCGGTCCGGCCCATCCGCCAGAAAGGTCCGGCGTCGCGCTGCACACCCGCCGTGAAGGTCTGCTTCGTCCGCCGCAAGGGCGCCTACGGCATGCGGTGGCCCGGCGCGTACTTCGACGGCGAAGCCGCCCTGAGCAACTACACCCGCGACATCACGGCGACCGCGCGCGACCTGGCCATGAAGCTCGACCTGCGGCCGCAGCCGCTCTACACCCAGGCCGAAGCGGACGCCTGGATCGCCGAGGCCGACGCCGCCAAGCCCGACGGCCTGATCGTCGTCCTCCTCGACCGCCAGCAGCATGCCTGGCCCACCGCGGGCAAGGCCATCGACACGGGCATCCCCACGGTCATCGTGTCGCCGCTGGGCACGTCCTTCACGACAAACACCGCGGGGCCGGCGAAGAAGCCGGGCAGCCTCATTCCCGCACCTGGGCATCCGGCTGCGGAACCTTCCGGCGGACGTTTTCGTCGAAGAGTACCGCAAGACGCCCGACACGCCGGAGGTGTTCGCCCTGGCCGACGATCTTCTGCGGCGGGCCCGGCGCCGGGCCGGCGCCACGCGCCAGGACGTCATCAACGGCATCAAGAGTTACGTGGTCGCGCGGACGCTCCTGGAGCGCGAGGAGGCCGACGCCGTCACGATGGACTGCCTCGGCGCCCTCGGCCGCCTCAAGGTCAGCCTGCCGTGCATCGCGTGGTCGAAGATGAACGATGACGGCATCCCCGCGGCGTGCGAGGCCGACCTGGGGGCCGTGGCCACCCACTGCGTCACGCAGTACCTGTTCGACCGGCCCGGGTTCCAGCAGGACCCGGTGGCCGACACGGCGCGCGAGGCGGTCATCGGCGCCCACTGTTCGTGCCCGACGCGGCTCGGCGGTTTCGGGGGCCCCTCGGAGCCGTACGACATCATCCCGCACCACGGCGCCCGCGACGCGACGGCCCGGCCGCTGTGGCGGGTCGGCCAGCGCGTCACGATGGCCGACGTGCTCCTCGGCAGCGCCAAGGCGCCGACGCAGATGGTGATGGCCGCCGGCGAGGTGCTCGACAACCTCTCGGTGCCGCCCGCGGGGTGCTGCGTGGTCTCGGTTCGCATCCGCTTCGACGGAGGGAAGGACGTGCTGACCTTCCCCGGGTTCCACCAGATTTTCTTTTATGGAGACTTCAAGAAAGAGTTGCTCCAGTTCTGCCACCTGTTCAGGATTGAGCCGGTGTTGGCGTGAGTCGTGGGGGCAGGGCATGTACGTGTCTGGCGATTGTGGTGTTGCGCCAATGGCAGTTGTGGCACGGCCGGCTTGTCC
>JAPLML010000163.1 GCA_026387055.1 Planctomycetota bacterium
GCGAACCAGCACAACGATGCCTAGCCGCAGGCTCTACTGCAACAGTCTGCCGGGAGACTACGGGGAGACGACCTTCACCGTGATCTCCGTCGAGGTCGGCCGCCCGGTTTCCGGCGTGCCCTTCACAAAGACACGATACTCGCCAAGGGCCGCGTCCTTGGGCGCCTTGATCTGGAACTGCACATCAGGCGACTCGCTGGCTTTGACCACAACCTTGCCCGGCTCCACACGGATGCCGCCGGTTGCCGTGACTTGCAGCGTGACGTCCTGCTTGAAATACTTGCCCCTCTTCAGCGAGACGGTCACCGTCTGGCGGTCGCCTTGTTTGAGGCCCGTGGTGAAGGTCGGGACGGCGATATTGAATCCCTCGTCCTCGGACATGCCGCCGCCTCGGGGGCTCATACAGCCGAAGACGACCGTCAAAGCCAGCGTCATCACAATTGCCATTGCAGTCTTCATCTCTCTCTTCCTTTCTGAAAATGGACCTTGCTCAGGAATCGCCGTTGCCTATCGAGGGACGGCGGCAGCGTCACTTGGCACTGACGATGATCTTGAATTCTGTTTGCGTCGCGTCCCCCTTGTCCGGCGTGCCTTTCACCTGGATCTTCTGCTCCCCGAGGGGGGCATCCTTGGCGGCCGTGATCTCCAACTGCACGTCGCCCTTATCGCCTGG
This sequence comes from Planctomycetota bacterium, assembly GCA_026387055.1. Lineage (GTDB taxonomy): Bacteria > Planctomycetota > Phycisphaerae > FEN-1346 > FEN-1346 > JAPLML01. The sequence goes on from JAPLML010000163.1 coordinate 674, forward strand.
CTTCACCATGGTGCTCTCGGGATCAACCTGTAGACCCGTGGGGGCTTTCACTTCCAGCTTGACCCCCTGCTTGAATCCGGCGCCGCGTTCCACCGACACCCGAACGGTTTGAACCTCGCCCTGTTTCACGTCTCACTCTTCTTGCAGCCCACAAGAGCTACCGCGGCCACTAGAAGAAGACTCAGCACCGTCGCGCCAATCGTAAACATCTGTGTCTTGCCAATCGTAAACATTTGCAGTCCTTTCTGTTATGAGACCCGGTTCGCTTCCAGTTGGTCATGCGATTGTCTGCCCGACCTTGCTTCTGAATGGCTTCCGCCATCGCTCCACTTCACACCAACTCATGGCTTGCCTGCTCCGAATTGGGAGTCAGCTTGATCTCCTCCCGCAGCGACGTGGCGCAGGTGAAAAAGAGTTGAGTGATTGCTTACGACGATACCCCAATCCAACCTTACGCTTGAGCTGCTCTGAACTCTCCTCTGCTGGCCACATCGCCTCCTTTCACACGCCGGGCCCACGCCAACACACAAGAACGCAATGGCCAGGTAACGTGCAGCCTACAACCCTCGTCTGTGGCCGCAATGCGGCCGCCACAAGCCCTAGTCACGATTGCGCCCGCCGCCGAAGACCACCAGGAGTAACCCCAGGAGCCCCGAGGCGGCGCCGCCGATGATGTACCACGTCGTGGCCTCCGTGAATCGGCCGGTGAAGGTGTCGCTCAGGCGGTCAGCAAGCGAGTGCGACGCGTTCATCCCGTAGATCAGCACGGCCACTCCAACCACCAACAGCACAATTCCGAGAATGCGTTGAGTACTCATAGTCGACTCCCATTCAGAGCCACGTTGCGCCCGCTCTCCCCCTGCCCGAAGGGGCCCGGGGGGAACGGTGGCTCAGAAGCCGCGGGGAAGATATCCCAGGAGCAGCAGCACCAGCAGGATCAGCAGCACCAGCCCCAGGCCCCCGCTCGGATAGTAGCCCCAACTGCGGCTGTGGGGCCAACGCGGCACGGCACCCACCAGCAGCAGGATGACGATAATCAGCAGAATAAATCCCATAATCGACTCCCTTCGATCTTGTTCAAACTAGTGGTCCGTCACAATTGAAACTGTCGGTAAGGTAAGCGCGGCGGGCAGTCTTGCCCACCGCGCTACCCAGTTGCACTCACACGAACAAGTGTGACGGACTACTAGCGCGATCGGCGGCAGCGTCACTTGGCGCTGACGGTAACCTTGAACTCTACTTCCGCGGGCTCGCCCTTGTCCGGCGTGCCTTTCACCAAGATCTTCTGATCGCCCAGGGGGGCGGCCTTGGCGGCCGTGATTTTCTACTGCACGTCGCCCTGATCGCCTGGCTTCACCATGGTGCTCTCGGGATCAACCTGTAGACCCGTGGGGGCTTTCACTTCCAGCTTGACCCCCTGCTTGAATCCGGCGCCGCGTTCCACCGACACCCGAACGGTTTGAACCTCGCCCTGTTTCACGTC
>JAPLML010000563.1 GCA_026387055.1 Planctomycetota bacterium
CGGGGGCGGCTCCTGGAACCGCAGGCGCCGCCGCTCCGCCGCCATCCACGCCTCCATTTGCTCGCCGACGGACTCGGCGATGCGCTCGGCGTCCTTGCGGCTGATCTCGACGCGGGCCAACTCGCGCAGGTCGGTCGCCACCTCGACAAACGTCTCCTTGGCGCCCAGGCGCGCCACCTGCCGCCGCACGCCCGGCGACCGCGACGTGTGGACCACGTCCAGTTCCTCATCGCCGGGATAGCGGATTTTTCCGCATTGGGGGCACACATACTCGCTACGTATCCACGTGATCCAACCCAGCAGCGTTTGGACCCGCTTGCCCCGAAGCCCGTGGCTGTGCATGACCGCCCCACACGCACACCGCACCGGCTTCATCTGCCGCCCCACGCCCACGGAGCCCAACAATTCTTCGAGCGCCTGCGCCCCGTCCCGCAACGCCGCCGTCACCAACGCCCCCTCCGCCGCTTCCAAGTCCATCCGGCCCTCCCGCGCCACGGCGCGCATTACCCGCGCTATCTCCGCGTCCGTCTCGATGGCGAGTTCGGCGTTTTTTTAGCGTCTCTACTTCGGCCCCCCCGGCGCGTTCCCCCAACTGCTCCGTGAGGTCCGCCAGCTCGCGCCACAACTCCAGGAAGCGCCGATGGCGCGCGACATCTTCGCGCACTCGTTCGAGGTCCTCGCCCGCCACGCGTTGGCTGACCGTCTTGCCGTTTTCCTTGCGCGACAGCACGTAATACGGCCCCCGCAAGGCCGGTTCTCGGTGGCCTTTGCGGGGCACGCGCAAGAACTGCTTGTTCAAGGTGCCTCGCTTCATGGACGGGAACCGTAACATCTCCTCCACAATCTGCTGCCGCCGTTCCTGAATCTGCTGCCGGGATTCCATGGGTTGCTCCTTTCGATGTCGGTTATTGTAGACTCTAGTCTACAATAACCCTGACAAAGAAACAAGCCCACAACAAAACCCCCATTGGTGACGCAGGCCCATCACTAACAAACCACTTGACGAAACGCGCAGGCAAGCATATAATAATCAACGTCGCGGCATTCCCTGCAAGACCGCTGCCGTGGTGCGTATTCCGAGCCATCGCGCCCCCCGATTCCGATTGATTGCGCCCCCCGATTCCGACGGAAGGCGCCCACCCATTCCGACGGAAGGCGCCCACTTATTCCGACGGAAGGCGCCCACCCATTCCGACGGGTGACGCCCACCTGTTCCAGCTGATTCCGGCCACTTTGCTGGTGGGTTCGGCCTGAGGAGCCTGCGCGGCGCGGGATAATCCAACACCCAACAGCTATGGTTTGCCTTTTGGGTTTTCGTGAACCAGGAGGTACTCCATGCCAGGGAAGAGATTGTCCATGCGTAAGATTAAGGAAGTATTGCGTTTACGGTTTGAGGTGGGCCTGAGTCAGCACCAGATTGCCCACAGTTGCGCCATCGGCCGCACAACGGTCCGGGAGTTTTTGCAGCGGGCGAAGCGGGCCGGAGTCTCCTGGCCGTTGCCTGAGGCGATGACGGACGGGGAATTGGACGCCCTGCTGTTTGCGCCGCCGCCGGCCATGGCGGGTGCCGCGCGTCCGTTGCCGGACTGGCAAGAGGTCCACGACGAATTGAAGGGGCGGGGCGTCACGCTGTTCGTGTTGTGGGAGGAGTACAAGGCGGCCCATCCGCAGGGCTTGCAGTACAGCCGTTTTTGTGACTTGTACCGGGCCTGGAAAGGAAAGCTCCCGGTCTGGATGCGCCAGGAGCACAAGGCCGGTGAGAAACTCTTCATCGACTACGCGGGGATGACGATGCCGGTGCGGGACCGCAAGACGTGGGCGGTGCGCCAGGCCCAGATTTTCGTGGCTACGATGGGCGCAAGCTATTACACGTATGCGGAGCCGACGTGGACGCAGACGCTGCCGGATTTCATCTCGTCGCACGTACGGGCGTTTGCGTATTTTGGGGGTGTCAGCGAACTGTTGGTGCCCGACAACTTACGCAGCGCCGTCTCGTATTCGTGCCGCTATGAGCCGGACGCGAACCCCAGCTATACGCGATTAGCAGAACACTATGGCACGGCAATCCTCCCGGCGCGGCCGCTCAAGCCGAAAGATAAATCCCGCGTGGAATCGAGCGTCAATGGAGTCGAGCAAAGAATCCTCGCCAAGCTGCGCCATCAGACCTTCTTCAGCCTCGAAGACCTTAACCGGGCGATCCGCAAACTGCTCGACGAGTACAATGACCGGCCCTTCCAACAGCTTGAGGGCTCGCGACGCAGCGTCTTCGAGAAGCTGGAGAAGCCCGCGCTCAAGCCGCTGCCGCCGCAGCCCTTCGAATATGAGGAGTGGGAGCAGCGCCGGGTCAATCTCGACTACCACGTGCGGCTGCGGGCCGACGAGCACAATTACAGCGTGCCCCACCGCCTCGTGGGCGAAACCATCGAGGTGCGCCTGACGGCGGACACGGTCGAGTGCTTTTATCAGGGGCAGCGCGTCGCCAGCCACGTGCGCTCGCATCAAAAGAACGGGCACACCACCCTGCCCGAGCACATGCCCGAACCGCACCGCGAACACGCCCAGTGGACGCCGGAACGCATCATCCACTGGGTGGGCAAGGCCGGACCCTGCGCCGCGCAAGTGGCCGAACGCATCATCGCCTCGCGCCCCCACCCCCAGCAGGGCTTCCAGGCCTGCCGGGGCCTTATCCGTCTCGGGGAGACCTATGGCAGCGAGCGGCTCGAAGCCGCATGCGAGCGCGCCTTGGCCATCAACTCCGCTTCCTACAAGACCGTAAACGACATCCTCAAGCAAGGCCTCGATAGGCTGCCCTTGCCCAAACCAAGAACGTCTCCACCCGCCATCACGCACCTCAACGTGCGCGGGAGGTCTTCTCGCCGAGCCGGAGCGGCCCGCCTGCGGCACACCGGCCGACCTTCGTGTCGCCCGGCCCGTCTTCGTGGACAAGA
>JAPLML010000734.1 GCA_026387055.1 Planctomycetota bacterium
GGCCCGGCTTCGCCGCCGACCACCTCTGGATCCGCTCGGCGCGGCTGCTGCCGCTCTGGCGCCTGGCGGCGCTGGGCCTGGCGCTGGCGCTGCTCGTGCCCGAGCGGACCGTCTGGCGCAGCGGGCGCCTGGGCCGGACCGCCTTCGTCCTGACCGCGAGCGCCAGGTACAGGCAGTCGTACGCCGTCCGGTTCGTGCGGAGCGCCAAGTCAAGCGCCGCTTCGACCAGGTCGCCAGACGGGGCGATCGCGATGGGCAGGCGCAGGCAGTCGGCCAGGAGCGCGCGGGCCTCGGCCTCATTGATCTCGCCGCGGCGGTGGCGCTTCCAGATGGCGTTGGCGACCTCGGCCAGGAGGAGGTCCGGCGCGTGCAACTCGCCGCCCCCCGCCAGGATCGCCCGGGCGACCTGCGCTCCTGTCTCCTGAAAGAAGGCGGCAGCCACGACGCTGGCATCGACCACGCAGGGCTTCATCGGTTCCGGTCCTCCCGGATCAGGCGGACACTGCTTGAGAACCGACGGCCCGCAAACCGCCGCTTCCATTCATCGAGCATGGCAGCCACCTCGTCGGCGTCGGCCCCTGCGGCCTGTTCGAGCGCCACCTGGGCCTCTCGCTGGAGCGACCGGCCGTGCCGTCGGGCGCGGGTCTTCAGGCGCTTCAGAAGCTGGGCATCTATTTGTCGAATCAGAAAATCAGGCATGGCACATCCTCCTCCCGGCCCATTGACTGGTATCAGAATGATACCGCTTGACGGGGGGCATGGGAAGAGGAAATCCGCCTGCGGCCAACCCGGCTGTCAATGCGGTCGGGGTCGGAAGGAGGCCGCGTGAACACCTACCACGTGCAGCCCATCCCGCGCAGCCTCATGGCGGCGTTCGTCGCCGCGCACCACTCAACCGCCTCTGCATGCTCGATTCGGAACCCAGGAACGGCGAAAGCCACTTCCTGCGTCTGTGCCGGGATTACGTCTGCGAGCGCGAGCCAGGGCGGGTGGTCCTCTTCTCGTGGGCCGACGGCATGCGCGGCAAACCCGGCTACGTGTACCAGGCCGACAACTGGCTCTACGGCGGGTTCATCCGCACGGAATTCTACGTCACCGCTGAAAACGAGGTTGTGCACCCCCGGCAGGTGACCACGCGGTGCGGTCGGCGCGACGCGGCACTGACGCGGAGCTTGGGCCTCAGGCGGGTGCGCGGGCGCCAGTTCCGATACTGCCATTTCCTGTGCAATCACGCGGTCCGGAAGCGCCTGCTGCGGGAGTCGCCCATCCCCTGGTCGCGCGCCTACCCGAAGAAAGACGACTGCGTCTGGACGTTCGAGGGGACGGCAGGTGGGGATGCGGCGGAGGGCTCAAGGGAGAGCCGGGAACCCCCCAGGTTCCAGGGGTCGGGTCAGTTCCGACACGCCGCTCCACTTTTCGCGGGCTTGGAATGAGGGATGCGATGGACGATCCGAAACCAACGCTGAACCCCGCGGCCCTGTCCTTCGCTGATGCGGCCAAGATCCTCTCGGCCGCTGGCTGCCAGCGGGTGACGATCGAGATGCTCCAGGAGGACGTCGCGGCCGGCGCCCCCACGAACGCCGACGGGACTATCAACCTCCTGCAGTACGCCGCCTGGGTGTGCCTGAAGATCCGCGATGACTCAGGATGAGGTCAGACGCGGAACGCCTTGCTGACAATGTTCGGAACGAACCGTGGCCGACTGGAGGGCCATCTGTACCTAGGGAGTAAAGCTGATGGACACGTGCGAACCCTCAGTCAAACAACTCTCCCGACAATGTGGGACCCAGGCGAGACCTCATAGCCAAGGAAGTCCTGCTAGGTAGAATCCGCGCATGGTTACCAACAGAAATCGACGAACACCTTCGGAAAACGTAGACCCCATTCCCGCCAACACTGAGGCCGTCCGGGAGTCGCGTCCTGGAATAGGGAATGGCTTGGGCGGCTGGAAGCCATGCCAAGCGGCAACCAGCCCAAGTGACCGAAACAGGGTCACGAGAATCGCAGGAACAACCAGAAATCCGGCGATGCTCCAAGGGAGCAGCAGACCGCTGTCGGGTGACGAAACGTCGAAACCTAAACGCGGATGTTTGAGTGTCAGCAAGGGAACCAGGGAAGCTCGTCCGAGTAGGGTGATCGCGCGACCGGTTCGACGCGCGTCGAGCCAGGCTTCACCGATGAGGCGGACGAGTGGCGGAGCCGCCGTAGTAGTCCGAGGCCGGGAAGGCCGGCCACATGGCGAAGGGCGGCAGTATGTTTCGTTTTGGACCGCTGAAGCGTTCTCTAATCGAGAGGGTTCTCGATGAACGTGAACGGGGTACAAAGAAGACTGTGGGAACAGTCCCGGCAACATCGTGCGCATAGAGAATCCGACGTCCCGCTGTTTCCCGTCAACAAGTACGAGAAACGAATTCGGGGGCTGATGGACCTCATGCACCAGCCGCAATGGATTGCGGCGGCATGCGACCGAGTGTTGCAGCGTTCCCGCGGCAAAGCAGCCGGCGTGGACGGAGTGACGGCCGCGGACTTCCAAAAGCAGAGGCGGACGGAACTCGAAACGCTACGCCAAGAACTGAGGCATGGGAAGTACCAGCCTCAACCGCTGCGGCGAGTGATGATTCCCAAGGCCAATGGAAAACTGCGGCCATTGGGTATTCCTTGCCTACGCGACAAGATTGTTCAAGAGGCCATTCGCATGGCGCTTGAACCGATCTTCGAGGCGGAGTTCCATGACAGTTCCTATGGGTTTCGGCCTAACCGAAGCACGCATCACGCCATCTTCCGCTGTCGGCAGATGATGCACCGAGGGTTTACCTGGGTCATCGAGGGAGACGTGAAGGCGTGCTTCGATGAAATCTCGCACAAAGCCATTCTCAGCTGCCTGCGGGAGAAGGTGATGGACAACAAGTTCCTCGGTCTCATCGGCCGCCTATTGAAGGCGGGGGTGAATATCGACGGGGCGGTCCATCCCACCGAGAAGGGCGTGCCACAAGGCGGGGTTGTATCTCCACTGCTTGCCAACGTGGTCCTGAACAAGCTGGACTGGTTCCTGCATGGTCAAGGCCAACATGGCGTAGCAGCGGAACAATCACGCCTGAACGGTCGCCCCAACGTCAGATTCGTGCGGTATGCGGACGATTGGTGTGTGTTCATCACGCGCGGCTCGAAGCGCTACGCGGGAGAGCTGCGCGACCAGATACAGAGTCTCCTCCTCCGCGAATGCGGCGTCGAACTCTCGCTGGAAAAGACCCACATCACACACGTCCGCGACGGCTTTGACTTTCTCGGCTTCCACTTGGAGCTTGGGATTGGCAAGGACGGGAAGTACGTGCCGAAAATCAAGGTCCCCAGGAAGGCGGTTGCCGACGCCGTGCAAAGCCTCAACTCGGCCATGCGCAGACGACCGCAACAAGAAAGCGCCGCATGTCGAATCATTCGCGGTTCGGCAGTCGTGCGGGGATGGTCCAATTACTTCAAGATCGGCCACAACTTCTCCAAAGTGGCGGGCTTGCTAGATCATCACGCATTCTGGATTGCGGCCAAAGCGTTGTGTCGCAAGTTTGACCTGAGCACGGCCCAATGTCTGGCCAAATACGCAAGGGGGAGCGCCATCGGCGTGAGCAAAGGCTGCACGCTGCAAAGAGCCAGCGACATCAAGATGTCGCTGGACTTTCGTAACCCCGAACCGTATACGCCGGGCACGACGACCTACCCTGACGACCTTGACTGGGAAGCTGACTTTCAGATGTACGAGAGTCATAAGCGACCCGGCAGCATGGACTTTAAGGTGCTTGCACTCCGCCGCGACGGGTTCCGTTGCCGGAAATGCGGCGCCGCCGTGACGTGTGAGAATTCGGAGGCCGATCATATCCAGCCCGTAAGCTCCTTTGCCCACTTCGCACAGGCCCATCTCCTGGAAAACGTGCAGACCCTCTGTTTGGCCTGCCACCAGGAGAAGACCCGTGCTGGTCGAGTCAAGAAACATAGGGAAAGCCGGATGCTTGGAAACTTGCATGTCCGGTTTGGGGTTGGGGCCGAGGTGGAACTCCTCGGCCCACACCACCTGAACGCGAAATCCGCCGAAGGCGAGACTCGCCGTGGGGAGGATTCCCATGGCGATTGACACTCGCAATCTGAAGCCCTCGGAACTCGTGCGGCTCCTCAATTCGACCCCCTGGGCGCGGTCACGAGTGCCGCGCGCCTCTCGCGCCAGATGAACGAGGTGGGCTTCCGCATCGGCGACGGCCGGCACGTGGACCTCGTGCGGTACGTGGCGTGGCTGGCGATCCGCCGTCGGGCGCCCCGGCCCGCGCCGCTCACCTACGAGGAGAAGAAATCCCGTCAGGCCGAGCGAAATCGCCAGCAAACCTCCGCCGCCCAGGACATCGGCCCGCTGCCGGACGTCGAGGACATGGAGCGCCGGCAGGAGGCGTGCGCGGGGTTCCGGTTCTTCTGCGAGACGTACTTCCCGAAGGCGTTCTATCGGGCGTGGTCCGACGATCACCTGCGGGTCATCGCCAAGATTGAGCGGGCGGTCCTGCATGGGGGCCTGTTCGCTTTCGCTATGCCTCGGGGGAGCGGGAAGACCACGCTCGCCCGCCTGGCGGGCCTGTGGGCCATCCTGACGGGGGCGCGGGCCTATGTGTGTCTGATCGGCGGGTCGGAGGAACGGGCCCTGGACCTGCTGGCGCCCGTCCGCAAGGAAGTCCTCGGCAACGTCCGGCTGCAGGCCGACTTCCCCGAGGCGATCTATCCTCTCTGGATGCTTCGGAACAACGCCCGCAAGCAGGGCGGCCAGCATATTGGCGGCGAGCCGACGTACGTCCTCTGGGCAGCCGACAAGCTCGTGTTTTCGACGGTGGTCGGCGACACCTTGCCGCCGTCACTCCGCGCAGCAGGCCTCGCGCAGTCGCCCGCCTCTGGCTCCATCATCACGGTCACGAGCCTGGACTCGAACATCCGGGGCCAGCAGCACACGAAGATGGACGGCCAGATCGTGCGGCCGTCGCTGGTGATCCTCGACGACCCGCAGACGCGGGAGTCGGCCCGGTCGCCCACGCAGACGAAGTACCGCTTGGAACTCCTGAACGGCGACGTGCTGGGCATGGCGGGGCCGGGGGAGAAGATCGCGGCCTTCCTGACCTGCACGAAGATGTACGACGGCGACCTGGCGGACCAGATCCTCGACCAGGAGAAGAATCCCGAGTGGCAGGGGGAATGCACGAAGATGGTATATGCGTTCCCGACGAACACGAAGCTCTGGGACGAGTATGCCCAGGTTCGGGCCTCGAGCCTGAGGGCCGGTCGGGGCATCAAGGACGCGACGGAGTTCTACCGCGAGCACCGGGCCGAGATGGATGCCGGCGCCCGAGTGGCCTGGCCCGCCCGGTTCAACAAGGACGAACTGTCGGCCCTCCAGCACGCGATGAACCTGAAACTCCGCAACGAAGAGGCCTTTCGCGCCGAGTACCAGAACGAGCCGGCCGCGGAGCAGATGGCCGAGAACGTCCTCACACCCGACGACGTGGCCGGGCGGTTTAACGGCCGCCGCCGCGGCGAGGTGCCGCTCGCATGTAGCACCGTAACCATGTTCGTCGACGTGCACGACAAGGCCCTGTTCTACTGCGTGGCCGCCTGGCAGGAAAACTTCACCGGGTTCGTCATCGATTACGGCACGCTGCCCGACCAGAAACGCCCCTGGTTTACCCTCGATAACGCCACGCGGACGCTCGGCCGTGCCTTCCCCGGCACGGGGACCGACGCCGCCATCCAGGCGGGCATCGAGCGGTTGGTCGGCGAGTACCTCGGGCGCGAGTGGCCCCGGACGGGCGGCGGGGTCCTCAGGATCGAGAAGTGCCTGGTGGACATGGGCTACAAGCCCGGCCTCGTGGCCGCCGTCAAGCACAAGGTGGGCGGCGCGGCGATGGTGCTCGCCAAGGGCGTGGGCATTCGGGCGGGCGC
>JAPLML010000697.1 GCA_026387055.1 Planctomycetota bacterium
TCTCGCTCGTCAAACCCCAGTACGAGGCCGCCGAAGAGGAACGCGAGGCCGGCGTGGTGCCCGAGGACAACCTCGACCCGGTCCTGGCGCGCGTGCGGATGGACGTTCAGGCGGCCGCGCTCCAACGCCTGGACGAGACGCGCTCGCCCCTCAAAGGCGCCGGCGGCAACGTCGAGTTCCTCTTCCTGCTGGCCCGCTCTCCTTAATCCCCTTCCCGATAGCCTCACCTGCCCTGCCCGACCGCCGGCTCGGCCAGGAGCCGCTCCAGCCGGTCGGCCAGGGCCGCCTCGTGGCCCGGCGGCAGGCCCTCGAACACGTCCCGAACCAGGCCCTGGCGGTCCACGAGGAGAAGGGTCGGCACGGCGCCCTGCACGCCCGCCTTCCGCCGCAGCTCGTCCCACACCACCTTCGGCCCGAGCGCCAGGACGTACGGGATGCTGAACTCGCGCCGGAACGCCTCGACGGCGTCCTTCGACTGGGCGGGTTCCAAGGTCGGCTCGTAAGCCAGGCCGATGATCTCAAAACCCCGGTCGTGGTACCGCTCGTAGAAGCTCACGAGAATCGGCGTGGACCGGCGGCATGGCGGACACCACGTACCGAAGAGGTCCAGCAGGACCACCTTCCCCCTGAGGGCATCGAGCGACACCTCGCCGCCGTCTATCTGCGGCGCGGACGTGAACTTCTCGAACCGGAACAGGACAAGCGTGTCGGCGGGATTCGAGGCCGGCGTCTCGCCGTTCTCGTCGCCCCCGCAACCGGCCGCCAGGAGCGCCAACGCCGCCGCCGCCCAGGCGAGTCCTTCGCGCATCAGGGTTCCTTCTTGCCACCGCCGTTTCGGACCTTGAAGACGCAGTAGTCGCCGCACATGGAGCAGACGTCCTCGTGGCCGGGGCGCCGCTCGTGGCGCAGCGCGCGCGCCCGCTCCGGATCGATCGCCTCGGCGAGCTGGCGGGGCCAGTCGCGGCGGCTCCGGGCCTCGCTCAGGCGCCGGTCCCACGCCCGCGCCTCGGCCCGGCCTCGCGCCACGTCGCCCGCATGGGCGGCGATCCGGGCCGCAATCACGCCCTCGCGCACGTCCTCGGGCCGCGGCAGGCCCAGGTGCTCCGTCGGGGTGACGTAGCAGAGGAAGTCCGCCCCAGCCATCGCGGCCACCGCGCCGCCGATGGCACTTGTGATATGATCATATCCTGGTGCAATATCTGTGACAATGGGGCCGAGAACGTAGAACGGCAGGCCCCCCGTCAGCTCCTTCTGAAGCTTGACCTGCGCTTCCACCTGGTCGAGGGGCACGTGGCCCGGCCCCTCGATCATCACCTGGACGCCGGCCGCCACGGCCCGCCTCGCCAAATCCGCCAGGACCATCAGTTCCTCGATCTGGGGGCCGTCCATGGCGTCGGCGATGGCGCCCGGCCGCAGGCCGTCGCCCAGGCTGAGCGTGACGTCGAACTCGCGGGCGATATCGAGCACCTCGTCGAACCGCTCCAGCAGCGGGTTCTCCTGCTGATGGCGCCGCATCCAATGCGCCAGGAAGGTGCCGCCGCGGCTGACCATGCCGCAGACGCGCCGCCGCACGGCGTCCGATTCGGTAATCCGCCGCGTAACGCCGCCGTGCACCGTCACGAAGTCCACGCCGTCCTCGGCATGGCGGCGGACCGCGCCGAGAATGTCCTCGGCGGTCATCTGGGCGATGTCGCCGTGCTGCCGCGCGGCGTTGGCGGCCGCCTCGTAGATGGGCACCGTGCCGACGGTCACCGCGCAGGCGTCCATCAGGCGGCGGCGGATGGCCGGGATGTCGCCGCCCGTCGAGAGGTCCATGATCGCGTCGGCCCCGGCCTCGACGGCGGCCGCCAGCTTCTCAAGCTCCGCCGCCACGTCGGCGTAGTCGGGGCTCGTGCCGAGGTTCGCGTTCACCTTGACGCGCAGGCCCCGGCCGACGCCCATGATACGGGTCGCGCGGCGGTTCTTATTGAGGGGGATGGCGATGCGGCCGTCGGCCACGTCGCGGCGGACCGCCTCGGCCGGAATCCCTTCCGCCTCCGCGACGGCCCGGATGGCGTCCGTGACTTTCCCCTGCCTTGCCAGCTCCATCTGTGTCATGCGTCTTCGGACTCCGTTTCTCTCGACGGCCGGCCGGTCCCGAGGGCCGACCGGAAGGCTTGGGATGCCCGTCGCGGCGCCCAGGGCGCTCGCGCCGATCTTCCCCGCGTTTCTTCTGGAATGGGTGCGGCGGCTCCGGTGCCGCGCCGCGCTCCTCAGGCCCCGGCTCACGTCGCCACTCGCGCTCGCGCGGCGGATGACGATCGCGCCCCTTGTCTGGCATGGAACGGCCGCCCGCCCCAGGCGGCGGGGCCGACGCAGCACGCTGAGAGCGTGTATGAAAGCCCTGTGGCTCAGCCGCCCCCGGCTGAGCGCCCCGTGTCGGCGACAGGCTTTGCCGCCGGAATTGCACACCCGAGGGCGGGTGTGCCACATGGCCCAGGCGGTTCTCAGACACGTTCTGAGGCGCCTTACCTCGCTCGGCGCCCGCCTGCGCCGGCGGCTTCGGCGCCGGGCGCGGGCGTTCGGGCGGCGGTTGATCCGGCAGCCGGCGAAGATGCTCCAGCTCTTCCGGCAAGAGGCGCCGCGATTGCCCCACGCTGAGGCCCCGCAGGCCGATCTTGCCGATCCGCGTCCGCACCAGTTCACGGACGTTGTGCCCGAGCTTGGCGAGCAGGCGGCGGATCTGGCGGTTGCGGCCCTCGCGGATCGTCACCTCGACAATCGATTTGGAGCGGCCCCGCTTCACCAGGCGGACCTCGGCCCGGCGGGACCGCCCTTCGGCGAACCACACGCCCCGCACAAACCGCCCCATGTCGTCTTTCGTCAACTCGCCCGCCACGGTGGCCACGTACGTCTTCGGCACCCCGTGGCGCGGGTGAGCCAGGCGATTGGCAAACTCGCCGTCGTTGGTCATCAGGAGAAGGCCCTTGGCGTCGGCGTCGAGCCGGCCGACGGGAAACAGGCGGGCCTCGGTCTGCGTCATCAGGTCGATGGGGCGCCGCCGCCCGGCGGGGTCGAAGTTCGTGCACACCACGCCCTTGGGCTTGTTCAGGAGCCAGTACTCCGGATGCTCGGGCCGGATGCGCTGACCATCGACGCGGACGTCCTGGGTCCCCAGGTCGCCTTTGGCGCCGAGTTCGGCCACAACGCGCCCGTCGACCGTCACGCGGCCGCCGGTGATGATCTCCTCGCAGGCCCGGCGTGAGCCGAGGCCGGCGCGGGCCAACAGTTTCTGGAGACGTTCGAGAGCCATCGTATTCCCAAGGCACCACGGCCGCGGCGGGCAAGCCCAACGGCGGGCGTTGGTTGCCTATATGCCTGACCCGCCGTTTTTCGGCTAGGCTCCTATTCCTGCAACGCCACTTGACACCGTGCGCGGTTGGTCTCCTGACCCACCGCGCATCGACCCGCGTCCACGGGCCCGAGAACGCACTCACGCGGCGGGTCAGGAGACCCGCCGCGCAAACTGGCGTTGTGGCACTATTGCGCCGGCACCTTGCCCGGCGGCGCCGCCGCAAGCACCGTCAGCTTCCGGGGCTGTTCGAGGGCATATTCCTGAGCATCGGCCGGGACGAGGATCGTATCGCCGGCGCGAATGGCCATGTTCGCCTCGGTCGTGACCAGCCTGGCGACGCCCGACAGGACGACGAGCACAACGTACCCCCCGTCGGTGTCGGCGGCCCACGGCCGCCGGTCAAGCTGGATGCGGGCGAGGCTGAACGCGTGGCAATCGGCCAGGTGGTCGATGAGGAGGCCGGTTTCATCGGCCGTTTTGCCGCGGCCGCCCGCCGGCGCCTGTTCGCCGCTGAAGCGGATCGTCTCAAGGGCCTCGCGCACTTGGAGTTCCCGAGGCTTGCCGTCGAGCCCCTTGCGGTTCCAGTCATAGACGCGATAGGTCACGTCGGAGTTCTGCTGGACCTCGGCCATCACCACGCCCGGCCCCAAGGCGTGCACGGTGCCTGCCGGAACCCAGATGAAATCGCCCGCGTTCACGGGGCGAACCGCCAGAAGCTCCTCCACCTTGCCGTTCTTGAGGGCGCTGGCGAACCCCGCCCGCGTCACGCCCGGCTTGAGGCCGTAGATGAGCCAAGCGCCGGGGTCGGCGTGCATAACGGTCCAGCACTCGGTCTTGCCGCCCTCGCCCGCGTGGTGGGCGCCCGCATAGGCATCATCGGGGTGGACCTGGACGCTCAGCCGGTCCGAGGCGTCGATGAACTTCACCAGGATGCCGAACCGGGCCGCCCCGCCCCGCTGGAACTCGTCCCGCCCGAGCACAGCGGCCCCGTGCCGCTCGAGGACCCAGCGGAGCGTCTTCCCGGCCATGGGGCCTTCGGCCACGAGGCTGCGGCCGTGCGGGTGATCGGCCAACTCCCACGACTCGCCGATCCGCAGGTCGGGCGGCAGCGCTTTGCCCAGGAGGTCCGCCAGGCGCCGGCCTCCCCAGACGCGCTCCTTAAACACCGGTTGCATCTTCAATGGCTGCACCACGTTCCCCTTAGTCCGGACGTGCAGAGCTCGCACAAAGCGACTGAGTTTACCATAAGGCGCGCCGGAGCGGAAGGTTTTTCGCCGGATGCCCGTAACCCCTCAGTTACAGGTGCTTGGTTCAGATAACCCGGGTGGCACGGCCACGCGCGGTTGCGTGGCCGTCCCACCCCCGAAACTGAGGCGTTCCGGATGCCCGGCGCGCCGCAGGAGAAGCCATTCCCCCATCCGTTTGATCGCAGGGCGCAGAGAACGCCGAGAGAGAAGAAACGACAGGGAAGACTCAGAGAAGCTGCTTGTCGGACAAGCCGATCTCGTGGGCGATGTCGCGGAACTCTTCCTTGGAGACTTCTTCGAGGCGCTTGCCCCGGTCCTTGAGCTTCTCATTGAACTTGACGGCCTTCTCCTGCATGGCGCCGTGGGTCTCTTCGCTGCCGCCGAAAAGGCGGAAGTTCTCGCCGCGCGTAATGCGAACGTGGCCGTCCGCGTTGTCGAGGCCGACCCCCAGGATCAGCGATTTCTTGTCTTCCTTCTTCGGCAGCATGGCCCTCTTATATACTCATCGGCCTGCCGCGTCAAGCCACCGCCCCATATTGTCCCGGTACCACTTGTGGCACGGCCGGCTTGTCCGGCCGTGGCAGAACGCCGGCCACATTCCCCACGGCCGGACAAGCCGGCCGTGCCACATCTGCCAGGGTACGCTAAACACGTACAAGGGGAGAGGGGAGAACCGCATGCCACCAGCGACTGGGGCATGGCGCCCAAAGGAAGAATAGGCTTGTCTGGGAGGCCCGGAATGCTTAAGAATGTCATCACGATGGCCAAACGAACGATAAACCCGGCGCGGCGCCTGGCGATTGCCATGGCCAGGGTCTGCGCCGAGAACCGCTGCCGCGAGGTCACGATCCTTGACCTGCGCGGTCTCTCGCCCGTAACCAACTTCTTCGTCCTCGCCACGGGCACCTCGGCCCGGCAGATGCACAGCGTCGCCGACCGCGCGGTCCAGGCCGGTCGCGAACTGGGGCAGCGGCCGTTCGGCGTCGAGGGCCTCCGCGCCGCCGAAGGCGTCGAGGCCAGCCGCTGGGTCCTCGTCGACTACGTCGACGTGGTCGTCCACGTCTTCACGGGCGAGTCCCGCAGATACTACGACCTGGAGCTCCTCTGGGGCGATGCCCCGCGAGTCAACTGGCAGCGGGGCTGGCGGCCGCGACCCGAGGAACCCGCCCCGGCGGCCGGAGACGTCTGATGCCCAGCGTCCAGCGCCTTCTCGACGAGCGCGTGGCCGCCGCCATGCGCGCCGCCTTCCCCGAAGCCGCCGACCTCCCCGCCATCGTCGTACCTGCGCAGGACCCGCGGTTCGGCGACTACCAGGCGAACGGCGCGATGGCCCTGGCCAAGCGCCTCAAGCGAAAGCCCCGCGAGGTAGCCGAGGCGGTCCTCGCGCGGCTCGACGTATCCGACCTGGCCGAGCCGCCCGAGATCGCCGGCCCCGGCTTCATCAACATACGTCTGCGGCCGGACTGGGTGGCGGGCGAGATCGGCAAGGTCAACCGCATCGAGCCAGACCAGCCGGAGGACCGACTGGGCGTACCTCGCGCAGAGAGGCCGGAGACCGTGGTGGTGGACTACTCCGCCCCGAACCTGGCCAAGGAAATGCACGTCGGCCACCTGCGGAGCACAATCATCGGCGACGCGCTGGTGCGCATGCTGGAATTCGTAAGCCACAGGGTCATCCGCCAGAACCACGTGGGCGATTGGGGGACGCAGGTTGGCATGCTTGTGGCATACCTGGATCACGCCTTGGACGAAGGCTCACTTGCCCCGGCCAACGTTATCAAGGACATGTTAAAGGATTTGGAGGATAACTATCGGAAGGCCAAGGCACTGTTCGACACGAATGAAGCCTTTGCCAATGCCGCCCGCGATGAAGTCGTAAGACTGCAATCCGGAGATCAGGAGACCGTAGGTGTCTGGAAGACTTGGCGCAAGCTATCACTATACCACTGCCAACAAGTCTATGGCAAGCTTGGTGTGGGATTAGGAGATGGCGACATTCGCGGTGAGAGCGCCTACAACGATGATCTGCCCAAGGTTCTCGAAGACCTTCGGGCCAAAGGACTCCTGACCGAGTCCGAAGGCGCCCAGTGCGTCTTCCTCAACGACGCCGACCGCAAGCCCCTCTTTGTCGCCAAAGACGGCAGCCCCCTGCCCCTCATCGTGCAGAAGTCGGACGAGGGGTACCTCTACGCGACGACCGACCTGGCGGCCATCCGCTACCGCGTGAACGAGCTGCACGCCAACCGCATCCTGTACGTGGTCGACGCCCGCCAGTCGCTGCACTTCCAGATGCTCTTTGCGTGCGCGCGGAAGGCGGGCTTCGCCCCGCCGGATGTGGAGCTCGTGCACGTGGCCTTCGGAACGATGATGGGGCCGGACGGGCGGCCGTTCAAGACCCGCGAGGGCGGCACGGTCAAGCTCATGGACCTGCTGGACGAGGCCGAGAAACGGGCCTACGAACTCGTAAGCGCCAAGAGCCCGGACCTGCCGGAGACCGAGAAAAGGGACATCGCCCACAAGGTCGGCATCGGCGCCGTCAAGTATGCCGACCTCGCCCAGAGCCGCACGAGCGACTACGTCTTCTCGTGGGAGAAGATGCTCTCCCTCGACGGCAACACCGCCCCGTACATGCAGTACGCCTACGCCCGCGTGCGGAGCATCTTCCGCAAGGGCGGCCACGAGGCCGAGGAGCATCGGCAGGACGCCGCCCCCATCGCGGTGGAAGCGCCGGCCGAGATCGCCCTTGCGAAGATGATCCTGCGGTTCCCCGAGGCGCTCGACCGCACGCTCGAGGACTACCGGCCGAACGTCCTGGCCGCCTACCTCTACGATCTCGCCCAGGCGTTCACGGCGTTTTACGACGCCTGCCCCGTCATCCAGAGCGAGGGGCCGACGCGGGCGAACCGCCTGAAGCTCTGCGACCTGACGGCCCGCGTCATCGCGCGCGGCCTGGGCCTGCTGGGCATCGAGACGGCCGAGCGGATGTAGCCATGCGCGTTTTCGACATCTTTCGAAGCATCCAGGGCGAAGGCACGCGGGCGGGCCTCGTCATGGACTTCGTGCGCCTGGCCGGGTGCGACCTCGCATGCACTTATTGCGATACACCCGAGGCCCGCGACCCCTCCGCCGGGCGCGACATGACGGTGGCCGACGTCCTGGCCGCCCTGCCCTCGCCGCCCGTCCCCTGCGTCGAGATCACCGGCGGCGAGCCGATGCTCCAGCCGAAGGAAGTCGGCGCGCTCGTGGCCAGGCTGATCGCCGGCGGCCGCGAGGTCCTGGTCGAAACGTCCGGCGCCCATCTCGTCCAGGGACTCGACGCCGATGCCGTCCGCATCCTCGACGTGAAAACGCCCGGCTCCGGCATGGCCCACCGGATGTGCTGGGCGAACCTCGACCACATCACGCACCGCGACGAGGTCAAGTTCGTCCTCACGGACCGGGCCGACTACGAGTGGGCGAAGCAGGTGGTCGCCCGCTACCGGCTGGCGGACCGGGCGGTGGTCCTCTTCAGCCCGGCCGACCCGTCCCTGAGCGCTGCCGCGCTCACCCGATGGCTGATCGACGACGCCCTGCCCGTGCGGCTTAACCTCCAGATCCACAAGTACTTGCGCCTGCCGTGAGGGCGGCCCCAGGAGGGTGGCCATGCCCGATTGCCGGGTGGCACGGCCACGCGCCGTTGCGTGGCCGTGCACGGTCACATGGGGAAGCAAGCACGGTCACGCAACGGCGCGTGACCGTGCCACCCATGCTAGACACGTGCCCTGACCCGCCGCGCGAAGGGGCGCTGTAGCGGCAACGCCGGCCGAAAATGATTGACTCGCTCGCCCATGCACGATATAAAGCGCAGCCCTGAACCGCGGCGCGCCCACGCGGGGTGCGCCTTTTTTCCAAATACGCCCGCCGCGGAGGAATGAACCTCGCGGCACTTTACGAGCGAAGGAGACTCTGGCGATGGCGAAAGCGAGGAAGTACGTCTATTTCTTCGGCGCCGGCAAGGCCGAAGGCCGGGCCGACATGAAGGAACTTCTCGGCGGCAAAGGCGCCAACCTGGCCGAAATGACGAACCTTAAGATTCCCGTCCCCGCGGGGTTCACGATCACCACGGAGGTCTGCACGCACTACTACGCGCACAGCCGCAAGTACCCCGCGGAACTGAAGGCCGCGGTCAACAAGGCCGTGGCCGGCGTCGAGAAGGTCATGGGCAAGAAGCTCGGCGACCCGGAGAACCCGCTCCTTGTGAGCTGCCGCTCGGGCGCCCGGGCGTCGATGCCCGGCATGATGGAGACGGTGCTGAACATCGGCCTGACGACCGCCACGATCCCCGGCCTCATCCGCCTGACGGCGAATCCGCGGTTCGTCTGGGACGCCTACCGCCGCCTCATCATGATGTATAGCGACGTCGTGATGGAGAAGGCCGCCGGCCTCGAGCCCGCCGAGGGCAGAGGCATCCGCACGCAACTCGAGCACGTCATGGAGCACATGAAGCACGAGGTCGGCGCCAAGGCCGACACCGACCTGACGGCCGAGCAGCTGGAGCGCCTCTGCACCCTCTTCCGCGCGAAGGTGCAGGAAGTGCTCCAGAAGCCGTTCCCGGACGACCCGCAGGAGCAGCTCTGGGGCGCCATCGGCGCCGTGTTTCAGTCGTGGAACGGCAAGCGCGCCATCTCCTACCGCCGCATCGAGGGCCTCCCCGACGACTGGGGCACCGCCATCAACGTCCAGGCGATGGTCTTCGGCAACATGGGCGACGACTCGGCCACCGGCGTGGCGTTCACCCGCAACCCGGCGACCGGCGAAGACAAGTTCTTCGGCGAGTGGCTGACCAACGCCCAGGGCGAGGACGTGGTGGCCGGCATCCGCACGCCGAACCCGCTGAACATCTCCACCAAGAGCGAGCACACCGCCCACCTCAAGAGCCTCGAAGAGGTGATGCCGCAGACGTACAAGGCCCTTGCCGCCATCCGCAATAACCTCGAGAAGCACTACCGCGACATGCAGGACATCGAGTTCACGATCGAGAAGGGCACGCTCTGGATGCTCCAGACGCGAACCGGCAAACGGACCGGCACCGCGGCCCTGCGCATGGGCGTCGAGATGCTGCGCCAGAGACTGATCACGAAGGAAGTGGCCGTGACCCGCGTCACGCCGGCCCAGCTCGACGAACTCCTGCACCGCATCCTTGACCCGAAGGCCGAGAAGACCGGGAAGGTCCTGGCGAAGGGCCTGCCGGCGGGTCCCGGCGGCACCACCGGCCGCGTCGTCTTTACGGCGGCCGAAGCCGTCGCGTGGTCCGCGCGCGGCGAGAAGGTCATCCTCTGCCGCAAGGAAACCAACCCCGAGGACGTGGAAGGCATGCGCGCGGCCGGGGGCATCCTGACGGCTCTCGGCGGCATGACGAGCCACGCGGCCCTGGTGGCCCGCGGCTGGGGCAAGTGCTGCATCGTCGGCTGCGGCGCCCTCAAAATCGACGCCGCCTCCAGGACGATCACGGTCGGCGACCAGACCCTGCGCGAGGGCGACTGGATCTCGCTGAACGGCTCGAAGGGCGTGGTCTACGCCGGCCAGCTTCCGACCGTCGACCCGGACCCCGAGAACCCGATGCTCGTCGAGTTCCTCAAGGTCTGCGACGCCGTCCGCCGGCTGGGCGTCCGCGCGAACGCCGACAGCCCGAAGGATGCGGCCGTCGCCCGCAAGTTCGGCGCCGAGGGGATTGGCCTGCTGCGGACCGAGCACATGTTCTATGGCGAAGGCTCCGACGAGCCGCTCTTCAAGCTCCGCAAGATGATCCTCTCGAAGACGCCCGAGGAACGCCGCGCCGCCTGCGACGAGCTGTTCCCGTACGTCAAGAACGACATCAAGGGGACGCTGGCGGCCATGGACGGGCTGCCCGTGACGATCCGCCTCCTGGACCCGCCGCTGCACGAGTTCGTGCCTCAGGACGAGGCCAAGCAGAAGGAACTGGCCGACAGCCTCGGCATCTCGCTGAGCGACGTCCGCAAGCGGGCCGAGGGCCTCCACGAGTCGAACCCCATGATGGGCCACCGCGGGGTCCGGCTTGGCATCACGTACCCCGAGGTCAGCGAGATGCAGATCCGGGCGATCCTCGAGGCCACCGCGGAACTCCTGAAGGAGGGCAAGAAAGCCCTGCCCGAGATCATGATCCCCGTGACGTGCACCGTCGAGGAACTGAAGGACCAGGCCGCCATCATCGCCAAGGTGAAGGCCGAGGTCCTGGCGAAGTTCGGCCTCAAGAAGCTGAACTTCCTGGTGGGCACGATGATCGAAATCCCGCGGGCGGCCCTCACCGCCAACAAGATGGCCGCGGCCGCCGAGTTCTTCTCGTTCGGCACGAACGACCTGACGCAGATGGGCCTCGGCTTCTCGCGCGACGACGTCGGCGCCTTCATGCCCGACTATATCGCCAAGAAGATCCTGCCTGCCGATCCGTTCCAGACCATCGACCAGGAAGGTGTGGGCGAGCTCATCAAGATCGGCATCGAGCGCGGCCGCGCGACCCGGCCCGGCCTCAAGGTCGGCATCTGCGGCGAGCACGGCGGAGACCCGGCCTCCATCCACTTCTGCCACAAGGTCGGCATGAACTACGTCTCCTGCTCGCCGTTCCGCGTGCCGATCGCGCGCCTTGCCGCCGCCCAGATCGCCGTGAAGGATGCGCCCGGCAAGAAGCCCGCAAAGAAGGGCAGGAAGTGAGACGCGGTGAGAAGGTGGCAAGCAACCGCGCGGCGGGTCTCTCGCCACGGCGAGTCTTCGACCCGACCCGCCGCGCGTCTTTAGCAAGCGTGTCGCGGGAACATGTAGGCCGGGGCAACGCCCCGGCATGATCCGAGCCCGCCGCGGAAGCGGCGGTAGACTCCGAATTGCAGTATCTCCCGCCGCTTCCGCGGCGGGCTCATGCAAAGCCACAAAGCCGCCGCGCTTCCGCGGCCTGCATAACATGGTGGCACCGGCGTCCCGCCGGTGAACCCTCCACACCCCACAGGCCGGAGGCCTGTGCCGCCGACCACTACATCCTTGCCGCCAAACCCAGCGGCAGCTCCAGCCCGTGCGACTCAAGCAACTCCCTGTTGCCAAGGATCTCCGCCGACGGCCCGTCGGCGGCCACGCGGCCCGCGTCGATGACCACCGTCCGCTGGCAGACCTCCAGGATAAGGTCCAGGTCGTGGCCGACCACCAGGAGCGTGCTTGAGAGGCCCGCGAGAAGCTGGATCAGCCGCCGCCGGCCTCGCGGGTCGAGGTTCGCCGACGGTTCGTCGAGCGCGAGAATCTGCGGACGCATCGCCAGCACCGTCGCCAGCGCGGCGCGGCGCTTCTCGCCCACCGAGAGATGATACGGGGCGCGGGTCTCGTAGCCCTCAAGGTCCACCGCGTGCAGTGCTTCGTGGACGCGCACCTGGACTTCTTCGAGCGCGAGGCCCATGGTCACCGGCCCGAACGCGATGTCGTCGATCACACGCGGCATGAAGAGCTGATCGTCGGCATCCTGAAACACCAGGCCCAGGTGACGGCGAACGTCGCGGGCCGTCCCGCGCGTGAGGGTGTGCCCCGCCACGCGGATGAGGCCCTCGGCCGGCACGAACCCCGCCAGGGCCAGGAGCAGCGTGCTCTTGCCCGCCCCGTTCGGCCCGACCAGGCCCACCCGCTCGCCCGGCGCGACGGAAAGCGTGAGGCCCCTGAGCGCCTCCGGCCCCGTCGGGTAGCGATACCGCACGTCCACGAGCTCGAGCACAGGTTCAGCCATAAAGCGCCCTATCCAGCCCCACGGCGGCACACCCGAGCGCGACGGCGCCGGCCACGAAGAGCCAGTCCTTGCCCTGCATGCGCGACTGGATCGGCGCGTGGAGGCGGCCGTCGAACCCCCGGGCCGCCATCGCCCAGTAGATCCGTTCGGCCCGGTCGTAGGTGCGCAGGAAGAGGACGCCCAGGACGCCCACGCCGCTCTGGAACCGCACGCGCCAGGGCCCCAGCCCGCCGTCGCGGGCGGCGCGGGCCTGGCGCATCCGCATCACCTCGTCCATCAATATCCAGAGATACCGATACAGAAATGCCAACTGGACCACGAAGGCCCGCGGCACGCGCAGCCGCGCGAGGCCCTGGAGGACGTCCTGGAACCTCGTCGTCGCGAGGAGGAGCAGCGTGGCCCACGCCGAGAGGAGAAACTTCGCCGCCAGGTGCCCGGCCCGCACCAGGCCCTCCTCCGTGACGTTCACGGTCCACGGGCCCAGTCCGAACGTCCACACGGGCCGGCCCGGCTCGAGGATCGGGAAAAGCACGACCACCGCCAGGGCGAAGGGCGAAACCACGAGCAGGCGCTTGAGCGTATAGGGGAGCGGCGTCCGCCCCGCCGCGTGGTACGCGGCCAAGGCCACCGCCAGCGGCACGAGCGGCAGGAAGTGATCGCGGCCGACGAGGACCGTCCCCAGGATCACCGCGAGCGTCGCCACCGTCTTGCCCGCCGGATCGAGGCGGTGCACCGCCGTCTTCCCCGCCGCGAACTGGTCCAGCATGATGTGGTGCACGGCGGTCTCCCGGGGGCGAGCCCGCCGCGGGAGCGGCGGGAGATCCCCGCATTGGGCGTCTCCCGCTGCTTCCGCAGCGGGCTCGGACGCCGGGGCTGCCCCCGGCCTACGTGCCAGCCCGCGCCGCCCGGCGGCGGCGCACCAGCCGCCCGATGCCCAGAAGGATGCCCATCACGGCGAGGCTCCCGATGACACCCCCGGCGGCGTTGGCCCAGAAACCTTTGCCCAGCCACTTCAGGTTGTACGCCCGGAACGCCAGCGGCGGCGCCTCCACGCCCTCGTGGACCGGCTGGGCAGCGCCCATGTCCTCCTGGAATTTCTCCAGGCCGTCCGGATTCGCCGAGGCGAAGTACGAGAGGATCCCCCCCACGACCACAGCCACCACCACGCCGGCCAGAAGCGTTGCGCGGTTGTAGGAGGTCATGCCAGGGTCCCCTTCACACCCGGCGCTGGGCCGAGGACGGCGTCGCGCCGCACCGCCAGGATGAACCGCACCACGGCCACCGTAACGAAGCCCTCGACCAGGCCGATCCACAGGTGGATGAAATCCATCACGCCGAGCGCCTGGGCAAGCGTCACGTTGGCCGGCAGCGACCGCGACCACCACAGGAAGAGCGTCACGGCCGTGGCCCCCGCCAGCACCGCCAGGACGCCCCCGAGGAACGTGACCGCGTGGGTCAAGAGGCCCGGGCGCTCGCGGGTCCAGAGCCATCGCACCGCCCCGCCCAAGAGGCACGGCAGCACGCCCATGACGAAGATGTTCGCGCCGAGCGCCTCGACCCCGCCGTCCTGGAACAGCAGGGCCTGGACCACCAGGATGGATCCCATGACGATGACGCCGAGCGGCGCGCCGAGAAGAATCCCCAGGAGGAAACCCCCGCCGAGGTGTCCGCTGGTGCCCGCCAGGATCGGGAAGTTCACCATCTGGGCCGCGAAGACGAACGCGCCCATCACGCCCATCAGGGGCACTCGCCGCTCATCAAGCCGCCGCCCGGCCACGGCCATCTAGCCGGCCAGCGCCGCCCCGCTCACGGCCGCCATCGTCCCCCACACCGGCGGCGATAGAAAACCTGATGCGATGTGCATGTCTTACCTCCAGGTCTGCGATCCCTAAACGAGTTCCTGGCCTGCCGTCGCGACCAGCCGGCCGTGCCGCACGCCCTTGGCGGCAATCAGCCGGTCCGCCAGGCGCTGCACCTCGCGCGCCTTGCCCTTGAGGACAATCACCTCCAGGCACATCCGGTGCGAGAGGTGGACGTGCATCGTCGAGTGCACCACGTCCTCGTGGTCGTGCTGAAGCGCCACGAGCCGCTCGCTGAGTTCGCGCACGTGGTGGTCGTAGACCAGGGTGAGCGTGCCGACCACCGGGCCCTTCTCGCTCTCCCACGATTCGCGAACCTGCTC
>JAPLML010000447.1 GCA_026387055.1 Planctomycetota bacterium
CTGTACAACCCCGCGGAGCGGCTGGGCGAAGACTTCATGGCGAGCTACCTCGGCGGGGCCAAGGAGGAGTACGACGTCATCCACAACGGGTCGAACTTCAACCTCATCCAGGGCGACCTGACGGCCTGGAACCAGATGTTCAGCATCGCCAGGTCCGGCCTCTCAAGCGACGCCAACTACCAAGCCATCCAGCAGTACCTGGACGTGCCTGCCCTGGTCGATTACTGCCTGTTGAACTTCTACGGAGGCAACTGGGACTGGGACTGGCACAACTGGTATGGGGCCCGCCGTCGCGTGCCCGGCGGCCAATACAAGTTCTTCGTCTGGGACGGCGAGGGCAACCTGACAAACCTGGGCGCCAACATCGACAGCCGCAACACCGGCGGGAACCCGACGGAGCTCTTCCAGGCGCTCCGTCAGAACGCCGACTTCCGCCAGCTTCTGATGGATCGGATCTACGCCCTCTACTTCAACAACGGCCCCCTCACGGTGGCGGCCACAACAGCCCGGTACCAGGAGCTGGCCGCGATGATTGACCGGGCGGTGGTCGGCGAATCGGCCCGCTGGGGCGATTTCGGCGGGGAGCCGCCGCTGACGCGCGACCGCAACTGGGTGCCGGTGCGCAACTCGGAGCTGAACAACTACTTCCCCAGCCGGTCAGGCATCGAACTTGGCAACCTGCGCAGCACGGGCCTGTACCCCCTGCTGACCGCCGGCGCCGAGGCGCCCCTGTACAGCCAGAACGGCGGGAACATCGTCGCGGGCTTCCAGTTGACGATCACGAACCCGAACACGAGCGGCAGTCCGCCCCAGACGGTCGGCACGATCTACTACACGCTCGACGGCACCGACCCGCGCCTGCCGGGCGGGGGCATCTCGCCGAACGCCACCCTCTACACCGGCGCCGTGACGCTGAACGAGAGCCGCATGGTCCGCGCCCGCGTCAAGAACGGCAACACCTGGAGCGCGGTCCACGACGCCGTCTTCCTGACCCCCACGCCCCCGCCGCTGCGGATCACCGAGATCATGTACCACCCGGCCAACCCGGACCCCAACAGCCCGTACGGTCCGGACGACTTCGAGTTCATCGAGGTCAAGAACGTCGGCACGACCCCCCTCGCCCTCGGCGGGATGCAGTTGGCCGACGGCGTCGAGTTCACGTTCCCGGCCATGACCTTGCCGGCGGGAGAATACGCCGTCGTGGTGAAGGACGAGGCGGCGTTCCTGTCGCGTTACGGCTCGCTGCAGGGCATCACCATCGCCGGTCATTTCCTCACGGGCAACCTGAGCAACAGCGGCGAGCGAATCCTCCTGACGGGCCAGTTCGGCGAAACGATCCTGGACTTCACGTACAGCGCGGGCTGGTATCCGGCCTCGGACGGCGGCGGCTACTCGCTCCACATCCTCAACGCGGATCGCCGGGCTTCGACAACGCCGGCCTCCTGCCCGGCTCGATCGCCATCAACGAGCTCCTGGCCCACACCGACGCCGACCCGCGGATGGATTGGGTGGAACTCAAGAACACCACCGCGGACCCCATCGACATCGGCGGCTGGTACCTGAGCGATGACGCCTACAACCTGAAAAAGTACCGGATCGCGCCGGGCACGATCCTTCAGCCCGGCGAGCTTTTCCTGCTGACCCAGCGCGACGACTTCGGCAACCCGGCCGACCCCGGCTACATCACCCCCTTCGGCTACAACGAGTACGGCGAGACCGTGTGCCTCACGTCGGCGGATGCGGGCGGCAACCTCCTGGGCTACCGCGAGGCGCAGGATTTCGAGGCCTCGGACCGCGAGGTGGCCTTCGCGCGCTATGTCACGAGCACGGGCAACGTCGAGTTCGTAGCGGAGGCGTACCCCACGCCCCTCGCCGAGAATGCCCTGCCGCTGGTCGGCCCCGTGATCCTGAGCGAGGTGATGTACCATCCGCTCGACGATGCCGACGAATTCGTCGAACTCCATAACATTACCGGCGCGGCCGTGCCGCTCTACGACCCCGCCCGGCCGGCCAACACCTGGAAGGTCGACGGCGGCATCAGCTACACCTTCGCCACGGGCGTCTCGATCCCCGCGGGCGGGTACCTGCTCCTCGTCAACACCGACCTGGCCGCCTTCCGCGCGAAGTACGGCGTGCCCGCGGGCGTCCAGATCCTGGGGCCTTTCACGGGCCTCCTGAACAACGCGGGCAATAACGTCAAGCTGTACAAGCCCGGCGACCCGGACCCGCTGCCGCCGTACCAGGTGCCTTACTACCTCGTGGACCGCGTGGAGTACAAGCCGGCGGCCCCGTGGCCGGTGCAGGCCGATGGCTTCGGGCCGTCGCTCCAGCGCGCGAGCCCGAGCGCGTACGGCAACGACCCGACGAACTGGGGCCCGGGTCCCGACGAGGGGACCCCCGGCGTCGCCAACGGGAGCACCGACGTCACGCCCCCGCGGATCGTCTCGGCATCGACCACCGACGGCGATTCGATCCACGTCACCGTGGAGTTCAACGAGGCCCTCGATCCGGTCACCTCGCGGATCGCCGCCAACTACGCCATCCCCGGCCTGACGGTCTACGGCGTGTCGGCCGGCGCGAACAACCGCCAGGTCGTCCTCAACACCTCGCCCATGACGAACGCCACGCAATACACCGTCACGGCCACGCACGTGAGGAACGCGGCGGGGGTCGAGAGCGGCGCGCTGAACCATGCGCCGTTCATGTACTCGAGCACCGGGTGCGGCCTGTGGGGCCAGTACTACCAGTATCAGTCCGGCAACATCAACTGGGCCAACCTCAAGACGGCGCGGCTGGATCCCACGATCAACTTCGACTGGGGCGGCGGCCCGCCCGACCCGCTCGTCATGTCCGATCTGTTCAGCGTCCGCTGGACCGGCAAGGTCAAGGCCCTCTTCTCCGAGCAGTACACGTTCTACACGGTCAGCGAGGATGGCGTGCGCCTCTGGGTCAACGGCCAGTTGATCATCGACCACTGGACGGAGCACCCGGCGACCGAAGACTCCGGACGATCACCCTGGCGGCCGGAGAGAAATACGACATCAAGATCGAGTACTACGAGAACTCGGGCCTGGCGTCGATGAAGCTCTCCTGGTCGAGCCCCAACACGTTCAAGCAGATCGTGCCGATGAGCCTCCTGTTCAGCAACCTCAACCCGCCCGTGTCGCTGCCGGACAGTTACGGCACGGTGACCAACGCCGCCCTCAACGTCAGCCCGGCCGAGGGCGTCCTGGCGAACGACGCGGACCCGAACGGCTACCCGCTGACGGCGATCCTGCGCCGCCGGGCCTCGCACGGGTCCGTGACGCTCCGCGCCGACGGCTCGTTCACCTATACCCCGACCTCCGGCTACGACGGGCAGGACACCTTCTCCTACAAGACCAACAACGGCCTCATCGACGGCAACGAGGTCACGGTCGCCCTCCTTGTGGACAAGCCGCCGACGGTGACCGGCATCGCGGTCAACGGGCATGCGGACCGGTCCGTCAGCAGCATTGACCCGAGCGCCGGCGGCCTCAAGATGATCGACGTCGCCTTCAGCAAGACCGTCATGTTCGTGCCCGACGACATCCTGCTTCAGCGGGTGACGTTCAACGGCAACTCCGAGACGGTGCTGGAGACGATCCCGCCGTTCAGCGTGTTCGGCATGGGCTCCACGGTCATGCAGATCGAGCTGCCTCCGGACGCGGCGATTGACTCGTGGCTGAAGGTGACCCTGCTCGGCAGCGGCACGCTCCGCGGCGCCGCGGGCCTCAACCTGCGCCTCGACGGCGAGCCGAAGGCGGGCGGCACCGGGCGATCCTTCGTCTACGGCGCCGCCGACCTGCCGACCGGCAACGGAACCCCGGGCGGCGACGCCGTCTTCTACGTCGGCAACCTGCGGGGCGACTTCAGCAAGGCCGGCGGAACCCCCGGCGGGGACGGCATCATCACGTCTGAAGACGTCGATGGGTTCTTCGCCGCCTACCTGGCCGGCGACAACGACGCCGACTTCCGCGGCGTCGGCTTTGCCGACAGCCCCCCGGACGGCCAAATCACCCCTTGGGACATGGACGGCTTCATCTTCCTCTACGCGCAGCGGGCGGCGGACGGGACGATGCTCCCCACCCTTCCGAATCCCGGCCCGCAGAGCGGCGGCGAACCCGGACCGCTCGCCGAGGGGAGCCCCGAGGCCGTCGCTCTGGCGCCCGCGGCGGCGTCGCCGGGGAACCCGGCGCCCGTCCTGCCCGAAGTTCAGGCCGTCGCCGTTCAGCCGGTGCAGGCAGCGCCGGCCGGCCCCGGCGTGCCCCTGCTCGACAATGGGACGATTCTCGACACGGCGCCGGCCATCTCCGTGGCGGCCGAAGATGGCGGCACGGCCGCCGACCTCGGGTCCGGCCTGGCGAAAGCACCGGCAACTCAGGGCCTCGTCCCGTTGGTCTGGGCAGAGGCAACGCCGCCTGCTTCCCAGGACCCCATGCTCTTACCGGACGGCGGCGTGGACCTCCTGGCAGCGCCCGGCCTGGAACTGCCCGTGGGGACATAGTCCTCCGTCGAGGTGAGAAGATGATTGCCGGGCGCCACGGGCTGCTCGCACGTGTTGTGTGCCAAGGAATGGGGAATCCGCACAAAAAACAGGCCCCGACACGGGCGGGTTGGCCTGTAGTTCCGGTCCGATAACACGGGGAGTTGAGGCAGCCTGGGAAAGCCAACAAGGGTGTGCCTGGTGGCTCACGGGAGCTGTCTGACGACCACGCGCGCAGGGACCGAAGCGGCCTGCGCTATTGAGAACGGCCAACGGCATGCACTAAACTGTCGCTCTCGATATTCAAGGGCAGTGCTGCAGGAAAACAACGTACTTTCTTTGCGAATATCGTTTGCCCAACGGCAAAATGCGTGTTATTGTTGTCTTGGGGAACGTGTCTTTGGGGCAGGAAATAGCGGCCAAAGGTGTAGTTTCAGGCTGTGCAAATCGTTGTTATCTGGGTGAAGGGGGCAGCACATGACCCTCGGCTTCCCGCTCGCACCGTCGAATCATCCGCGGCGGGGGTCTTGCGAGCCGCGGCTGAGGCCGGCTTCGTCTCTGCCGATCGACGACATCGCGGCGAGCGAAGGCAACGCGGGGAACACCCCGTTCACCTTCCGGTCACACGGTCGCCAGCCGGCGCGAGCGGAATTCGCGTCGAGGCGATTGGCGTTTCCGAACATATTTCGATAAGGGGATACACTTGACGGCCTCTCGCGCCCGGACGCAGGGTTCGTCGGTTGGCGTGCAGGGGGGATCGCATCCTGGCAGGGCTGAAGGTAAGGAGGGCTTTATGGGTACCGCAACGCCTGGTGGTCGGTCGGCCTTTCCGGAGCTCGAGGCGCTCGAGACACGGACGCTTCTGAGCAGCCTCTCCATCGCCAACCTGGTCCTGGCCGAGGGCAACTCCGGCCAGAAGAACTTCGACTTCACTGTCAGCCTCTCGGCCGCCGACGTCCAGGACGTGACGGTGCACTACCGCACCGCCGACGGCATGGCCGCGGGCGGGGTGGACTACGTGCCGGTGCTGGACAGCCAGGTGACGATTCCGGCCGGACAGACCTCCGCCGTCGTCCGCGTCCAGGTGATCGGCGACAGCGCCTACGAATCCTTCGAAACGTTCACGGTCGACCTTTTCAGCCCCACAGGCGCCGACATTGCCAAGGGTCAGGCCACCGGGGTGATCCTCAACGACGACGTGGCGGCGGGAAAGCTGGCAGCCTGGGGCGACAACACGAAGGGCCAGTGCAAGGTCCCGAGCGGCAGCAGCTTTGTCGCCATCGCGGCCGGGTCCAACCACGGCATCGCCCTGCGGGCCAATGGGTCGCTGGCCGGATGGGGCGACAACACCTACGGCCAGGCCACGGTGCCCGCCGGCAGCGACTTCGTCACGATCGCCGCCGGATACCAGCACAACCTGGCCATTCGGTCCGACGGCTCGATAGCGGGCTGGGGCGCCGATCTCTACGGTCAGGCCACCCCCCCGGCCGGCACCGACTTCGTGGCCGTGGCGGGCGGGTCGTCCTTCAGCGTGGCCCTGCGGTCCGACGGCTCCCTCGTGGCGTGGGGCGACAACAGCGCCGGCCAGACCGCTGTCCCGGCGGGCAATGATTTCGTGGCGATCGCGGTGGGGCTCAATCAAGGGCTGGCGCTTCGGTCCGATGGCTCCGTGGCCGCCTGGGGCCCCGGCGTCCTGGGGATCAGCCCTTCCGGTAATGACTTCGTCGCCGTCGCGACGGGACTCGACTTCGACCTTGCGCTGCGGGCCGACGGCTCCCTGGTGGCGTGGGGCCCCAGCAATTATTACGGGCAACTCAACGTCCCCGCCGGCAACAACTTCGTCGCCATCAGCGCCAAGAACGTGTGCGGCACGGCCCTTCGGGCCGACGGCTCCCTGGCGGCCTGGGGCGACAACCGGTTCGGCCAGACCAACGTCCCAGCGGGCGCGAGTTACGTCGCCGCCGTCACCGGCGGGCGCGCCGGCCTGGCCATCTCCGTCCCCGCGGTGTCGATCAACAGCATCTCCCAGAGCGAAGGCAACTCGGGCACGTCCCCATTCGTCTTCACCGTCACCCTTTCGGCGGCCGCCGCGAGCGCGGTGAGCGTCGACTGGGCCACGGCGGACGGCACCGCCTCGGCCGCGGCCAACGACTACCTCTCGGCCGGCGGGACCGTCAGCTTCCTGCCCGGTGAGACCTCGAAGACGGTCAGCGTCCTGGTCGTAGGCGACACCGGCATCGAGCCCGATGAGCAGTTCTACGTCGACCTCAGCAATCCCTCGCCCGCCACGGTCGCCATCTTCAAGAGCCGCGGGATCGGCACGATCCTGAGCGACGACGTCGCGCCCACGCTGTCGATCAACGACGTCGCGCTCCTCGAAGGCAACACGGGCACAAGCGCGCTCAACTTCACGGTCACCCTTTCGGCGGCCACCGAGAGCGCGGTGAGCGTCAACTGGGCCACGGCGAACGGCACCGCCTCGGCCGCGGCCGGCGACTACCTCTCGGCCAGCGGGACCGTCAGCTTCCAGCCCGGCGAGACCTCGAAGACGGTCAGCGTCCTGGTCAACGGCGACACGCTGTACGAGACCGATGAGCAGTTCTACGTCGACCTCAGCAATGCCTCGCCTGCCGGCATCATCCTCGCCAAGGGCCGGGGGATCGGCACGATCCTGAACGACGACACCGGGCGCTCGCTGTCGATCAGCGACGTCGCGGCGTACGAAGACAGTTCTGTGCCCGTGTCCGGACTGGTGGGCAAGTACTACCAGTATACGGCCGGCAACGTCAACAACTGGGCCAACCTCGTGCTTACCCGGGTGGACCCCACGATCGACTTCAACTGGGGCAACGGGTCGCCCGACCCGCTCTTGGCGGCCGACCTGTTCAGTGTCCGCTGGACCGGCTTGGTCAAGGCGGTCTATACCGAAACGTACACCTTCCAAACGAACTCAGACGACGGCGTCCGGCTTTGGGTGAACAACCAGCTCGTGATCGACAACTGGGGGGATCACGCCCCCACCGTGAACACCGGCACGATTGCTCTGGTGGCTGGCCAGTTGTACGACATCAAGCTCGAGTACTACGAGAACGGCGGCGGCGCGGTGATGCAGCTCTCGTGGTCGAGCCCCAGCACGCCCCTGCAGTTCGTTCCGGCGAGCCAGCTCTTCGGCTCCGCCAACAGCCCCACGAAGGTGCTCGCCTTCACGGTCAGTTTGTCGGAACCCAGCCCGACCGAGGTGCGCGTCAGCTACGCCACGGCCGACGATACCGCCTCGGCGGTGACCGGCGACTACACGCCGGCCAGCGGGACCATCATCCTCCCAGCTAACGCGACCACGGCCACGATCAACATCCAGGTCACGGGCGACACGAGCTACGAGCTCGATGAGCGGTTCTACGTGAACCTGAGCAATCCCTGGCCCGCCACAGTCGCCATCTTCAAGAGCCGCGGGGTCGGCACGATCCTGAACGACGACGCCATGCCGACCGTGCAGTTCGCGGGGGACCCGAGCGCCGGCGAGGGGTCCGACGTCCAGTTCACCGTGAGCCTCTCGGCCAAGTCCGGCGTCCCCGTGACCGTGAATTACGCGACGGCCGACGGAACAGCCCTGGCCGACACGGACTACGTCGCCACCAGCGGCATGCTGACGATCCCCGCCGATACGGCGAGCATGATCGTCTCAGTGCTGACCTACGACAATCTGGTCGACGAGCCCAACCGAACCTTCACGATGACCCTCTCGAGCCCCGGCAACGCCATCCTCGGCGGGAAGAAGACGGCCA
Source organism: Planctomycetota bacterium (assembly GCA_026387055.1). Taxonomy (GTDB): domain Bacteria; phylum Planctomycetota; class Phycisphaerae; order FEN-1346; family FEN-1346; genus JAPLML01. The sequence goes on from JAPLML010000447.1 coordinate 8,290, forward strand.
TCGGCACGGTGAACGATAACGAGCCGGCGCCCGTCATCGCGATCGACGATGTGACCGTGACCGAGGTCGACACCGGCGGCACGGTCAACGCCCTGTTCACCGTCTCCCTCACGGGGTCCGAGACCACCCAGACGGTGACGGTGCATTACCAGACGGCGTCGGGCAGCCCGGCGGCCACGGCCGGGCAGGACTTCACGAGCACGAGCGGAGATCTCAGCTTCGCGCCCGGCGAGAGGTCTAAGACCATCAGCGTGACGGTGCTGGGCGACAACATCGACGAGGCCAACGAGAGGTTCGTCGTGAACCTCACCTCGCCCACCAACGCCGCCTTCGGCGACAGCCAGGGCATCGCCACGATTATCGACAACGACCCGGCCCCCACCGTCTCCATCAATGACGTGACCCTGGTGGAAGGCGACTACACGACCACCCCCTTCATATTCACCGTCGCCCTCTCGACCCTCAGCGGGCAGCAGGTGACGGTCCAGTACGCCACCGCCGATGGGACGGCCACCACGGGCGGCATGGACTACGTGGGCGTCAGCGGCGGCTCCGTGGTCATCCCGGCGGGCACCCTGACCAAAACGGTCACCATCAATGTGAGCGGCGACACGTCGCCAGAGCCCGATGAGTACTTCCTGGTCCGACTCACGACCGCCACCAATGCCACCATCGTCGCCGGCCAGGGAGACGTGGGCACGGGCACCATCCTCAACGACGACAAGCCGAAGCTGAGCATCACCGGCGTCACGATGCCGGAAGGCAACAGCGGCCAGTCGCTGATGACCTTCACCGTGACCATGGACACCGCCATCCAGATCCCCGTGACGGTGGACTACGCGACCTCCGATGACACGGCCACGGTGGCCGACAACGACTACGTGGCCGCCAGCGGCACCCTGACCTTCAATGCCGGCGAGACCATCAAGACCTTCACCGTCAAGATCAACGGCGACGCGTCTTACGAGCCGGACCAGCGATTCAAGGTCACTCTCACCAATGCCGTCAACGCCAAGCTCAAGACCACCGCCCCCGTCTATGGGACCATCCAGAATGACGATCCTGTGCCGAGCATCACGATCAACGACGTGCAGATCGTGGAAGGCAGCGCCGGCACGACCAACTTCGTGTTCACGGTCAGCCTGTCGGCCGTCAGCGGGTTCGCGGCCACCGTGCAGTATGCCACGGCGAATGGGACGGCCCAGTCGCCGGCCGATTACGCGGCCGCGAGCGGCACGCTGACGTTCAACCCCGGCGACCTCTCCAAGCAGGTCACCGTGGTCGTCCAGGGCGACCTGCTGGATGAGAACGACGAGACCTTCTTCGTCAACCTCTCGACCCCAACGAACTCCACGATCGGCGACAACCAAGGCATCGGGACCATCCTCGACGACGACCCGCTGCCCGCCCTCTCGATCAGCGACGTGCAGGTGACCGAGGGCGACGCCGGGACCGTCAACGCCGTGTTCACCGTCACGCTCGCGCCCGTGAGCGGCAGGACCGTGACGGTCGACTGGGCCACCGCCGATGGCACGGCCCGCTCGCCGGCCGATTACGCGGCCGCCGGCGGCTCGCTGACCTTCCTTGAGGGCGAGACCACCAAGACCGTTACCGTGGCCGTCAACGGCGACCTGCTGGACGAGAACGATGAGACCTTCTCCGTCAACCTCTCGGGCCAGACCAACGCCACCATCGCCGACGGCCAGGGCGTGGGCACCATCCTCGACAACGACCCGCTGCCAGCGCTCTCGATCAGCGACGTGCAGGTGACCGAGGGCGACGCCGGCACCGTCAACGCCGTGTTCACCGTCACGCTCGCGCCCGTCAGCGGCCGGACCGTGACGGTCAACTGGGCCACCGCCAACGGCACGGCCCTCGCGCCGGCCGACTACGCGGCCGCCGGCGGCACGCTGACCTTCGTTGAGGGCGAGACCACCAAGCAGGTCACCGTGGTCGTCCAGGGCGACCTGCTGGATGAGAACGACGAGACCTTCAACGTCAACCTGAGCACGCCGATCAACGCCACGGTCTCCGACGGCCAGGGCGTCGCGACGATCCTCGACAACGATCCGCTGCCCGCCCTTGCGATCAGCGACGTGCAGGTGACCGAGGGCGATGCCGGCACCGTCAACGCCGTGTTCACCGTCACCCTCGCGCCCGTCAGCGGCAGGACCGTAACGGTCGACTGGGCGACGGCCGACGGCACGGCCCTCGCGCCGGCCGACTACGCGGCCGCCGGCGGCACGCTGACCTTCCTTGAGGGCGAGACCACCAAGCAGGTCACCGTGGTCGTCCAAGGCGACCTGCTGGATGAGAACGACGAGACCTTCTCCGTCAACCTCTCGGGCGAGACCAACGCCACCATCGCCGACGGCCAGGGCGTGGCGACCATCACCGACAACGATCCGCTGCCGGCCCTTTCGATCAACGACGTGCAGGTGACCGGGGGCGACGCCGGGACGATCAACGCCGTGTTCACCGTCACCCTCGCGCCCGTCAGCGGCAGGACCGTAACGGTCAACTGGGCCACCGCCAACGGCACAGCCGTTTCGCCGGCCGATTACGCGGCCGGCGGCGGCATGCTGACCTTCATCGAGGGCCAGACCACCAAGCAGGTCACCGTGGTCGTGCAAGGCGACACGCTGGACGAGAACGACGAGAC
>JAPLML010000301.1 GCA_026387055.1 Planctomycetota bacterium
TTGCCCCCCACGTGACCATGCACGGCCACGCAACAGCGCGTGGCCGTGCCACCCGGCAATCTGGTATGACGCTAAGTACGTACGCCGGCCGCGGCTGAACGCGGAAGCGGCGGCAACATGGGATATCGGTCGGTGTGGGAAAAAGCCAAGGCGATTGTCGAGGCGTTCAAGCGCGAGGTGAAGGTCTATCGCCTCGTGCTGGCGGACCGCCGCACGCCGTGGCTCGCGCGGGTCCTCCTGGGCGCCGCCGTGGCCTACGCCCTTTCGCCGATCGACCTCATCCCCGACTTCATTCCCGTCGTGGGGTACCTGGACGACGTGGTCATCGTTCCGGGCCTCGTGTACCTGGCCCTGAGGCTGGTGCCGCGCGAGGTGGTGCGAGAGTGCCGCGAGAAAGCGAGAATGACGAGCGGTGACGCGCGAACTGCGAAATCCGAATGACGAAGCTCGAATGACGAATGAAGAGGCAATGACGAATGACGAATCGCGGCTGCGTCGCGACAAGGCGTGTTCTCGGCGCCTTCGATGTTCCTTCGTCATTGTCTTTTCATCATTCATTCGTCATTCGGGTTTCGTCATTCGTCATCTCTTTGAGGAGATCCTGGCCATGTCCACACTGGCGAGAGTGCTCTTCTTCATGCCGCTCCTGGCGCTGGCGGTCGGCCCCGCTCTCGCCGCGGATTCCCCTCCCGCCGCCCTCGACGTCAAGCACACCCAGAACGTGAAGGTCATCCCGCGCTGGGAGGTCTTCGAGATCACCTTCCGGCACGACGGGGCCTACCACAACCCGTTCTTCGACGTGACGATCGACGTGACGTTCACCTCGCCGAGCGGCCGGAAGGCGACCGTCGGCGGGTTCCACTACGGCTGCCTGGAGAAGCCCGAGATCATCCGCAAGGAAGTCGCCGGGGCCCAGGGCGGCCCTCCGCGAGTGCGCCCCGAGTACAAGTTCCCCAAGGCCGACACGTGGAAGGCCCGCTTCGCGCCGGCCGAAGTCGGCACATGGAAGTACGCCTATACCTTCTCCAACGCGAAGGGCGGCAAGGCGACGGGCGAGGGCGAGTTTGCGTGCATCGTCGGCCGCACCCCCAAGCGGCCTCTCCACGGGTTTGTCCGGCAGGACCCGGCCAACCCCATGCGGTGGGTCTTCGACGACGGGACGCCGTACTTCCCCATCGGCTACCAGGACGGGCAGTTCGACAGCCAGGGCCTGGGCACGTGCCTGTCGGTGGCGGCGATGGAGGGCCCGTTCCGCAACGACCGTCCGAATCTGCCGCCCGTGCCGCCGGGGGCGATGTTCCGCCGCGGGCCGGCGATGAACCCGCAGAACACCGACGTCCAGTTCCGCCGCTTCGCCCGCACCGGCTGCAACATGCTCCGGTTCTCGCAGCAGAACTTTTCGTACACCATCACGCCGAACCTCGACCGCGTCAACGTGATGGAAAGCCTGATGACCGACGACCTCCTCCGCCAGGCCCGCAAGTACGGCCTGCGCGTCTTCTATGGAATCTTCGGATATATGAATGTGCGTGCAGACCATCCGGAGGACGCCGAGGCGATGGCCAAGGTCAAACGCCTCGTCAAGTACAGCGTGGACCGCTGGGGGGCGTACGTCGATTTCTGGGAGTTCCTGAACGAGCAGAAGGCCGACGCGGGGTGGTACGCCATCCACGCCCCGTACCTCAAGTCCATCGACCCGTACCATCACCCGGTGACGACGAGCTGGGAGCGGCCGGAGCTGGAGGGGATCGACCTCTCGGCCCCGCACCAGTACGTGGGGATCAATGAGCTGGGGGCCGACATGCAGATCGCCGGCGCCGCCGCGGGCTGGAAGAAGCACGGCAAGCCGGTCATCGTCGGCGAGGCGGGCAACGTCATCGGCCGCGCGACGCCCGAGAAGCCTTGGCCCCCCGGCGTGGGCGGCGTGTGGGACCCCGGCTCGGCCCAGCGGATGCGCCTGAGGAACTGGGCGGGCCTCTTCAACGAGATCTCGTTCATCTTCTGGAACACCAGTTACGCCAGGGACGGCCACAACATGAACATCTGGCTGGGGCCCCGCGAGCGCGAGTACGTGCGGGCGATGCAGGACTTCGCGTACGCGCTCGGCGGCGGGGTCAAGATGGCAGCCGTGGCCGTGTCGGACCACGGCGTGCGGGCGTGGGGCCTCGCCAACGACCGCCGCGCAGGGGCATATCTGCATCACTTCCGCGATCACGCCGCGGCGGCCCAAGGGGTGACGCTCACGATCGACGTGCCGCAGGCCGCGAAGGCGTACTGGTACTCGCCCGAGACGGCGGCCATCCTCGGCAAGGCCGACGCGCCCCCCGGGCGGCAGACGCTGGCGGCGCCGGACTTCAAGGTGGACATCGCCCTGTTGATCACGCCCGACGGCTGCCCGGACATCGACAAGGACGGCATTCCGAACGATGTGGATCCGGACAACGACAACGACGGCGTCGCCAACGAGAAGGACGCCTTCCCGCTGGAGCCGGAGGAGTGGGCCGACAAGGATGGCGACCTCATCGGCGATAACCTGGATGCCGACATCGACGCCGACGGCGTCGGCGACGACCTGAACCGCAACGGCATCCCCGATTTCGAGGAGATGGACTTCGACGGCGACGGCGTGCCGCGCACCGGCGCGGTTCCGTGGGACGCCTTCCCCCTCGACCCCAAGGAGTGGCGCGACACCGATGGCGACGGAATCGGCGACAACTCGGACCCCGACATCGACGGCGACGGCTGGACGAACGGGGAGGAAAAGGCCGTCGGCACCGACCCGTACGACCGGCTGAGTTTTCCGGTGAAGTGACGTGCATAGGAGGATGCAAGATGACACGACCGGCGGCTTTCGCCCTGGTGCTTCTGCTGGCGGCAGCGCCTTG
>JAPLML010000216.1 GCA_026387055.1 Planctomycetota bacterium
AGCACTTGGGCGAGGGCGCATGCTGCCCAAGACGCGCCCAGGTCGCCGCGGCGACTCTTCGACAAGCTGGGCGGCTGAATGGCGCGGCTCGTTTGGCCGTCGCCGCCTACAGCGACGGTCCCTTTGTGCCTTTGTTGCCTGCTATTGACAACCCGGCCGCGCCGAGTAGCCTATTGGCCTGCAGGCGACGAGGAGTCTCACGACCATGCCGAAACAACACGTGCCGGTCAGGATCTACCCGGACGACGTGGGGGCGTCCCGGGCAGTCGCCCGGCGGATCGCCCAGGTGATCCGGGACCGGAGTGCCGGGGGCAAGTACGCCGTGCTGGGGCTCGCGACCGGGCACACGCCGATCAACGTGTACCGGGAACTCGCCCGGATGCACCGGGAGGAGGGTCTCGACTTCTCGCGCGTCGTCACCTTCAACCTCGACGAATACTGGCCCCTCGATCCGCGGGCCCCCCAATCCTATCATACATGGATGTATGAGAACTTCTTCCGCTTCGTAAACGTGCCGCGCGAGAACATCCACATCCCGTCGGGCACGGCCGCCGACGCCGACCTCGACGCGCACTGTGCGGCGTACGAGCGGGCCATCGCGGCGGCCGGCGGCATCGACTTCCAGGTCCTCGGCATCGGCCGCATGGGCCACATCGGGTTCAACGAGCCGGGCTCCGACCGCGCCAGCCGCACCCGCCGCGTCCGCCTCGACAAGGTCACGCGCAAGGACGCGGCCGCCGACTTCTTCGGCGAGGAGCACGTGCCCGAGCTCGCCGTCACGATGGGCGTGGGGACGATCCTGGAGGCCCGCGAGATCGCCCTCCTGGCGTTCGGCGAGCACAAGGCCCCCATCGTCCGCCGCGCGGTCGAGGGCGAGGCCACGCCCGCCGTCGCCGCCAGCTTCCTCCGGGGGCACCCGCGGGCCGCGTTCCACCTTGACGAGGCGGCGGCCGCCGACCTGACGCGCCTGGCCGCGCCGTGGCTCCTCGGCCCCTGCCAGTGGGACGAGGGGCTCGAGCGTCAGGCGGTCATCTGGCTCGCGCGGCGCCTCGAGAAGCCGATCCTCAAGCTCACCGATGAGGACTACGCCGACAGCGGCCTGGGGGACCTCCTCCGCCTCCGCGGCGGCGCCTACCACGCCAACCTCGACGTCTTCCGCCGCCTCATGGGCACCATCACCGGCTGGCCCGGCGGCAAGGAGGAGAAGCACAAGGTCCTCGTCCTCAGCCCGCACCCCGACGACGACGTGATCTCGATGGGCGGCACGCTGGCGCGGTTCGTCGACCAGGGGCACGACGTGCACGTCGGCTACATGGTCAGCGGGTACCTGAGCGTCTTCGACCACGATGTATCGCGATATGCCGATTTCGTGCGCGAGTTCAACCGCATCTTCGGCCTCCGGCCCGACCAGGCGGCGGCCCTGGAACAGCGGATCGACCAGTTCCTCCGCCAGAAGCGCCCCGGCGACGTCGACGCGCCGGAGGTCCAGGCCGTCAAGGCGCTCCTCCGCCGGACCGAGGCCCTCGACGCGGCGCGGTTCTGCGGCCTGCCGGAGAGCCGCGTCCGCTTCCTCGACCTGCCGTTCTACAACACCGGCACGACCGAGAAGCGGTTGCTCGGCCCCGACGACGTGGCGCCCGTGCGGCGATTGCTCGACGCCGTCCGGCCCGACATGGTCTTTGCGGCGGGAGACCTCTCGGACCCGCACGGCACGCACCGCCAGTGCCTGGAGGCCGCGCGGCTGGCGCTGGAGGAGTACGGGGCGTCGGGCGCGCCGGCGCCGGAGCTCTGGCTCTACCGCGGCGCATGGCAGGAATGGCCGCCGGAGCGGATCGACATGGCCGTGCCCCTCTCGCCCGACGAGCTCAAGCGCAAGCGGTTCGCCATCTTCCGCCACCAGAGCCAGAAGGACCAGGCGATGTTCCCCGGCCCGTACGACAGCCGCGAGTTCTGGCAGCGGGCCGAGGAACGCAACATGGCCACGGCGGCGCTGTACGACGCCCTCGGCCTGCCGGAGTATCACGCGATCGAGGCGTTCGCGCGGTGGCCGCTGGTCCGTTCCGCCCACGCCGCCGCCCAACTCGAACGAGAATGACATGGCAAGCTCATACTCACCAGCCCATTTGGCCGCCCAGCTTGCTGGGCGCGTGTTGTTATGTGTGGCGCCGATCGTGGTGCTCGGCAGCGCCTTCACCCTTGCCGCCGAACATGCCGACGAGTTCAAGCCCTTCGTCTTCGTCCTCACCGGCGACCCGGAGCTCGGCAAACCCGACGTCAAGAGCACGGCCGAGCGGTTCGCCCTGCTGCCGAAGCGGGCGAGCGCCATCAAGGCGTCGCTCGTGGTCATTCCCGGCGACATGACGCACGACGACACCGACGAGGAGTGGAAGATCATCGAGGACACGCTCAAGCAGTTCACGATGCCCGTCAAGGCAGTCCCCGGCAACCACGACAAGCCCGAGTCCTTCGCCCAACACATCGGCGAGGACCATTACGTCTTCACCCTCAATAACTGCAACTTCGTGTGTCTGAACACGAACCTGGGCGGCAGCTCCTCCAAGAAAGCCAAGGCCCAGTTGGCGTGGTTCGAGAAGGCCCTGAAGGACGCCCGCGAGCACCAGCGCACCCACACCTTCGTGGTCATGCACCACCCCGTCGCCAACGACGAGCCGATCCGCGGGCTGCTCGTCAAGTACGGCGTCAAGGTCGTCCTGGCCGGGCACCGGCACATGACGGAAGAGATCCGCGGCAAGGGCTTCGTGACCTACATCGCGCCGGGAACCGCGCGGTTCCGCGACGAGGGCGGCCTGGGCTACCGCGTCTTCAAGGTCTACCAGGACCGCGTCGAGCAGGAGTTCGTGCCGCTGGAGAAGGAGGTCGCCGAAGCCAAGCTGGCGCCGTGACCTTGGCGGCGCTTCGAAGCAGTTTCTTCATCGTTTAGCCGCGGCCGGCACGGCCGCGATCGTTGTTCGTCGCCGTACCGGCGACGGCTAAACAACGGCACCTGCGTATCGACGATAAACCATACCTTACGCGGAGACCCGCCATGAAGACCCTCCACCTCATCGGCAACGCCCACCTCGACCCGGTCTGGCTGTGGCGGCGGGCAGACGGCGTCGATGCCGCCCTGGCCACCGCCCGAAGCGCCTGCGACCGCCTCGACGAGTACCCCGAGTTCGTTTTCACAGCGAGCTCAAGCTGGTTCCACGAGCAGGTGGAGCACCTGGACCCCGCCCTGTTCGACCGCGTCCGCGCGTTCGTCGCCGGCGGCCGCTGGCAGATTGTCGGCGGCATGGTCATCCAGCCGGACTGCAACCTGCCCTCGGCCGAGAGCTTCGCCCGCCAGCTTGCCGTCGGCCAGGCGTACTACCGCCGCACATTCGGCCGGCCGACCACGGTCGGCTACAACGTGGATTCCTTCGGCCACACCGCCTACCTGCCGCGGTTCCTGCGCGACGCAGGGATCGATACGTATGTATTCATGCGCCCGGGGCCGCACGAGAAGGCGCTGCCGGCCCCTCTCTTCCGATGGCGGAGCCCCGACGGCCATGACGTCACGGCCTTCCGCATCGCCGGGGCCTACTGCACGTGGGCGCCGGACCTCAAGGGCCACGTCGAGACCGCCCTGGCCGCGATGCCCCACGGCGTCGACCACACGATGTGTTTCTTCGGCGTGGGCGACCACGGCGGCGGGCCGACGCGGGCCAAGATCGACTGGCTCCGGGAGCACCGCGGCGACTGGCCCGGCGTGCGGTTCGTCTTCTCGCACCCGCGGGCGTTCTTCGATGCCGTCGCCGATCACGTGCCCCGCCTGCCCGTGGTCGAGGGCGAGCTTCAGCACCACGCCATCGGGTGCTACAGCGTCGAGCGGCGGATCAAGGTGGCCATGCGCCGGGCCGAGTCGCGCCTCGTCCAGGCCGAGCAGGCGGCCGAAGTTCTCGCCGGCGCCGCCGGGCCGCCGGGCCGCGAGCGGATCGACCGGGCGTGGAACGCGGTCCTCTTCAACCAGTTTCACGACATGCTGGGCGGAACGTGCATCGCCGAGGCGAGCGCCGCCGTGGCCGGCGAGCTGGCGGCGGCCGAGGCCGAGGCCGACGCGGTCCTGACGCATCTGACGCGCCGCTCCTTCCGCCGCGAGGCCCGGCCCGGCGAGCCCCGCCTCGTCCTCTTCAACCCATCGCCCGAGCCGTTCGACGGCTGCACCTCGCACGAGCCGTTTGGCGCTCCGAATCCATGTCAACTTCTCGATGAGCGCGGCCGGCGCGTGCCGCACCAGCGGATCGAGGCGCGGTCGAAGGGCGACGGGATTCCGCGGCTCCTCTTCCCCATCACGATCCCCGCGCGCGGCTGGCGGATGCTGCGCGTCGTTCCCGCGGAGGCGCCCACGCAGGATGCGCCCCTGGCGTTTCCGTACGAGATGACCGGCGAGGTTGTCCGCGCGGGCGGATGGACGGCCACGCTCGACGTGTGCGATGACCCGTCCGACACGTGGTCGCACTCGTGCATCACGCGGTTTGGCGGCGAGCGCCTGGGGGGCATGGCGTTCGACGACGGGTGGGAGACCGTCGAGTCCGGCCCCCTGCGCGCCGCGGTTCGGGGCTGCGGGAAGTTCGGCTACCCGCTGAACGGAGCACTGGTCGTGAGTGGGGAGGGTGCCACGGGTTGCTCGCGACCCGTGCGTTCAAGCCGGCGCCAGGCCGAGAACACGGCTTGCAAGCAAGCCGTGGCACCCGGCACGGCAGGGCAAGCCGTGGCACCCGGCACGGCAATGCAGGGCGTGGCACCCGGCACGGCCGGACGAGACCGGCCGTGGCACACGATCGCCGTCATCTCGCCGGAAGTGTTCTCGGTGAGCGCCGACCCCGCCGGGGTCAGCCTGACGCTCCTCCGCAGCCCTTACGTCGCGCACCACGATCCTTACCCGGCCGCGAAGCGCCCCGACCATCCCGTCACCGACCAGGGCCTGCACGAGTTCGAGGTCCTCGTCGCGCCCGTCGCGGCGCCGGATCTCGCCGAGCCCGCGTGCATGGCCCGCCGGATGCTCATGCCCCCGATCGCCTGGGACCTGTCAGGATGAGCTTGAAGGCAGGGGTTCCATCTCCTATAATCGCCGTCTTGGCCCGACGATTTTAGGCAAGGAATGCGCCAATGAACATCAGTTACCAGTGGCTCAAGGAGTACGTTCAGACAGACCTCGCGCCGCGCGAGGCCGCGCGGGTGCTCACGCGGATCGGCTTGAACGTCGACAACATCACGGACGTCCCCGGCGGCGACGCGTGCCTGCTGGTCGAGGTCACGAGCAACCGGCCCGACTGCCTGGGGCACCTCGGCGTCGCGCGGGAACTGGCGGCGGCGCTCGCCGCGCGCGTCAAGCGGCCGGAGGTCGCGTTTGAGGAACTCACCGAGTCCGCCGCCGACCTGACGCGCGTTGCCATCGAGGAGCTCGACCTCTGCCCGCTCTACACCGCCCGCGTCATCCGCGGCGTGAAG
>JAPLML010000140.1 GCA_026387055.1 Planctomycetota bacterium
GGCCAAGATCCTTGGGCCGCGCGAGATCGTCACCCCCACCGTCGCGACCCTCAACAACCCGGCGTTCATCTCCTCCGACAAGATTAACGCCCAACTCGCCGAGGCCAAGGCCCGGCTGGACGAGGTCGCGCTGCTCTTCCCGCCGCTGGCCGGCCGCGTGGACGACCATCCGCCCACCACGATCGTCTACGGCTACGACCAGGACGGCAACCTGCTGATCCTCGAAGACGAGAACGACACCGAGGTCTTCGGCAAGTTCGACGCCGTCAACCGCCGCATCGCCACGCGCGTCTTCCGCTCGGGCCAGACGGACTCGTTCCCGGGCGATCTGGTGTTCGCGCCCGACCCCGTCAGCGACCCGTCCAACCCGAGCACGGCCTTTCCGCCCGTCATCGGGACGACCAAGCAGGACTTCCAGTACGACGGCCTGTCGCAGTTGACCTGGGCCACCGACAACAACGACCCGGCCGATGCGGCCGATGATTCCACCGTCACCCGCGCCTACGACAGCCTCGGCCGGGTGATCGAGGAGACGCAGCGGATCGGCCTGCTGTCGCCCGAGGTCGTCTCCAGCGCCTGGCGTGCGGCCAACCTGCGAAGCGCGCTCACCTATCCTAACGGCCGCGTCGAGGTGTACACGTACGATGCGCTGGACCGGCTCGACACCGTCACCGACCAGGGGGCGTCGGCAGCCATCGCGGATTACGACTGGATCGGGGCCGATCGCGTGCTCCGGCGCTCTTCGCCCCTCACCGGCACGTGCATGACTTACCTCGACGCCACCGGCACCCTTGACATCGGCTACGACGGACTGGGGCGCCCGGTCCTGCTCCGCGACCTGCGCTCGGACGATTCCCTGATCGTCGGCTTCACCTACACCTACGACCGGATGGGCAACAAACTGACCGAGGGCAAGTTGCACGACCCGGTCAACAGCGAGGTGTACGCCTACGACTCGGCCTATCGCCTGGTCTCCTTCGACCGTCCGGACACCGGCGCGATCGCTCCCCTGCAAAGCGACTGGATCCTGGACGGCGCGGGCAACTGGGACCGGGTGGACGGCGAGACCCGCGAGCACTCCTCGATCAACGAGATCACCGAGCGCACCGACGGCGGCACCGCCACCCCAGTCCTCTCGGATGACAACGGCAACGAGATCGACGACGGCACCTTCACCTACGAGTGGGACTTACGCAACCGGTTGCGGCGGGCCACGCGCAAGAGCGACGGGCAGGTCGTCGGCGTTTACTCTTACGACCCTCTCGACCGGCGCATCCGGACGGTCGTGACGATGTCGCCCTCTGTCACCACGGACTTCTATTACGACGGCCGGCAGGAAATCGAAAATCGCAGCGGCGCCGACGACGTGACGCAGCAGTATGTCTATGGCGTTTACATCGACGAACCGCTGGTACTCGACCTGAACGAGAACGGCGACGAAAGCGCCATCGGCCCCGGCGACTACCGCCTCGCCTATCACCAGAACGCCCTCTTCTCCGTCTATGCCCTGACCGACACGAGCGGCGCCATCAAGGAAGGCTACCTCTACGACGCCTACGGCCGGCAGACGGTGTTCCAGCACGGCCCCAACGGCGTCGTGGACTGGGGCGTGGACGATTGGATCACGCCCGGCGGCGCCAGCGGCCCCGGCAATCCTTACATGTTCACCGGTCGGCGCCTCGACGCCGAGACGGGGTTGTACTACTATCGCAACCGGTACTACAACGCGGTCCAGGGCCGGTTCATCAGCCGCGATTGGGTCTGTGGTTTCCGACCGCCGGGCGCAGATGTCCCGCTGCTGCTTAATCCACGCCCAGGGGAGCCGGAGCCTCTGCCACGAGCGTTGGTGGCGCCCAATCCCCTTCCATCTCCCCATCGGAAATTCCCGTTCATGGGGGATCGAGGCTTCTGGGCCCTGCCGGACCCCCGGTGGGAGGTCGGGCCGAATCTCTACGAATACGGCCGAAGCAACCCGGGCAGGTACATGGATCCTTTTGGGCGGGAGGCCTCCGAGGTAAAAGTGACCGATTTGGCGAGTCTATTGATGAAATTGCCGCCCGTCGAGAGGGAGATCGACAAGCTGAAGAAAGCGGCAGGGGAGTTGGGCAATGAGGTCAAGGAGACACTCCTCTCCGCGCCCACGTGGGTACAACTTCTGGCTATCGCGTTCGGGTACGTGGCCGCGCGCGAGTATTATGACACTACGGGTTCCATAAGCACAGGCAACCTCGGGATCGTGTCTGGACCCAACTTTTCGCTCAACCTTTCGCTGACGCTGACACAGAATAAGACCGAGGGCCCGGGCAACGTTATTGCCCTGAGTGGTAGTCTGAAGTTCTGATGGGCGGACACAGGCACATGACGAGCGGAAAGACAAAGGCCATGCGCAGGATGCCGGCGAGTCTGCTGGGGTTGTCGGCCTGGCTCTTCGCCGTGACGACGGCGACGGCGACCACCACGACCCAGTTCGTCCTCAGCCCCGACCAGCCCACGGCAGCGGCCATCGCCGAAGATCCCACCCTGGCCGACCGGACCACCTTCGACCTGGTCATCACCACCACGGCCGACTGGACGAACTCGTCGCTCAAGTTCGCCCTGAGCGACGGCTCGTTCTATAACGCCGCCGACGGGGGCGACGTCCCCACAACGCCCGGCCTGTGGAGCTTCCCCGGCCTGCGGCACCTGCGCCAGGATACGTTCGTGGCCGCGCCGCCCGACTTCAGGGCCCCGCTCCTTATCATCGGCAGTCACCCCAGCGACGGCGGCGGCTCGGCGATCTTCTCGGCTAGCACCGTGAGCGTCCTGTGGGCCGACAACAGCACCACCTACGGGCCGGGCACTTACACCGTGGCCCGCCTGACGGTCTCCAACGATGCGGTCGGCTCGTTCTTCGGCTCCGCCTTCGACAGTTCGCTGCCCGGCACCGCGCAGCCGTTCAACGGCGCCATCAACAAGCAACTGCGCTGGGACACCGACCCGCTCACCTCCGGCGCCCAGGGCGGCACGGGCACGTGGAATACCACCAGCAACGGTTTCTGGAACGGCGCTGCCAATGTCGCCTGGAACAATGGCTGGAACGACGTGGCCATCTTCGGCGCCCAGGGCGGGACCGTGACGGTGGGCTCGGTGACGGCCAGCGCCCTTCGATTCGACACGGCCGGTTACGCGCTTACCGGCGGCACGATCGCCTTGGCCGGCTCCGGGCGGGTCACGGCCAACCAGGATGCGGCCATCCACTCCACGGTCGTATCGGCCGCGGGCCTGAACAAGAGGGGTGCCGCGACGCTGATCCTCTCGGGTGACAACACCTACAGCGGCGGAACGACGGTCTCCGAGGGAGCGCTCCTCGTCAACAATATCACCGGCTCCGGCACGGGCTCGGGGGCCGTGACGGTCGGGGCGGCCACACTCGGCGGCACGGGGTTTATCAGCGGCCCGGTCACGCTGACCGGCGACTCGACGCTCACCTCGACCGCCGCGCTCACGATCAACAGTACGCTGACCGTGTGGGGCGCGGCCAACCAGCTTTCGGCCGGCACGATCTGGACTGCCGGCGACGTCACCATCGAGCCCGACGCGGTCTTCATCGTCAACGGCACCCTGGGCGGCGGCACGAGCAACCTCATCGTTTATGGCACGCTCATGGGCAAAGGAACGATCAACAAGATGTGCATCATCGAGGCCGGCGGCGTGATCAGCCCCGGCGCGCCTTCCAGCATCGTGACCCTGCCGCAGGTTCTCAACGCCGCAGCGCCGAGGAACTTCTCGTTTGAGATCGACGGGCCCGGCCCGAACTACGCCGCCCCCCGGAGCAGCGTCAACGATGTCCTTCGCCTGACGAACGAGGCGATGCCGTTTGCGAATGCCGCGGGCGACGCCCCCGCGCGCCTGACCCCGGACACCGTAATTGACGTGTACTTCCTGTTCAGCGAGCCGCCGGAGGGTCAGTACAAGGCCGAGTTCTTCGCGGAAACCGATTTCGCCGACGCAATCAGCGACGCCACGTTGAGGTACTGGCGGCTGGACCCGCGCGGCAGCCTCTTGTACAACGGCAACTTCTTCTCGCCTCTCGATGCGTCGATGGTGGATTGGTCGGTGGTGCCCGAGACGGCCGCCTTCGCCGACGGCAACATCAGCGGCTACATCACCCAGTTCACGGTCGCTCCCGAGCCGGGCACGCTGGCGCTGGCGGCCCTTGGAGTCCTCATGACGCTGCCGAGAAGCAGACGGCGGGCCGAGGAGTCGCCTGACCATCGCACCAGACGCAGGTAAGGCATAAGCGGCCGCGCGGAAATAAAAAGCAGGGGCAGGCGTAACCGCCTGTCCCTGCTTGTCTCAGTACGACAGCGCAACTCTTGGGGTTTTGCGCGGCGGGTCTCCCGACCCGCCGCGCAACGTGGCGTTGTATTATTCGCCTGCCTCAGCCGTTGATGGTCCAGCCCGCGCGGTACTTGCGCGAGAGGAATTCGTTGGCCTCCGGGCAGTTGGTGACCTTGCCAGTGGCGCCATTGTACTCGAGCTTCTTGCCGACGCGGTAGGCCACCAGGCCGAGCAGCAGTTGCTCGATCATGTTGCCGCTGTATTCAAAGTCGCAGGCGGTCTTCAGGCTGGGGTCCTTGCATGCCTTGAGCCACTGTTCCTGGAAGTGGCCCAGCGCCGGCAGCACGGCGTCCTTCGCGCGCGGCTTGTAGTAGGTCAGGTCGGCCTCGCTGCCGAACGGCAGCAGGATGCGCGAATCGAAGTCGCAGATGACATGGCCTTTCGACCCCTTGAACATGGCGCCGTGGCCGACCTTCTTCAGGTCGATGTACGGTTTCGGCGAGGGGGGCATGGCGCCGCCCTGGTACCAACTGACGCGGATGGGGCCGCGCCAGTCGTTGGCGGGATGATCGAAGTGCGACTCG
>JAPLML010000306.1 GCA_026387055.1 Planctomycetota bacterium
GAGGTCGCGACGTCGGCCCAGCAACTGGCGCCCGACAGCCTCCCGGCGGCGATCCTTCGCATCGAGAGCGCCGCGCTTGCCGGACCCGAGAAGCCCGATGCCAAGAGCAAGGCCGACCTCGACCGCCTGGCCGCGGACCTTATCTCGCTCAGGAAGAAACACGGCGACCTCCCCTCCATCCGCCTGGCGCAGGCCACGCTCGCGGTAAAGCAGGGACGCCCAGAAGAAGCGCAGAAGGAACTGGAGGAGACCATCCGGTCGGCCCCCGAAGCCGACGCCCTGACCGCGAGCCTGCGGCTGGCGCAGGTCCTCCTAGGCCAACAGCGGACCGATGACGCCGTCAGGATCTGCCGCGAGGCCACGCAGAAGCATAAGAGCCAGCCCGCGCCGTGGATCGCCCTGGCCGAGGCGTTGGCCTCGAGCAAGAAGTACGACGAGGCCCGGGCAGCGCTGGAGGCCGGACTGAAGGCCGTTGAGTCGCGGGAAGACAAGGAGAACATGAACCTCCAGTTGGAGTCGCTGAACATCACCAATGGCAGTCCCCAGTTCCGCGTCGAACGCGCCAAGGCCCTGGCCAAGGAGGAGGCCGCCGACGCACGGACCGTGTTACTGCTGCTCCAGTGCCCCGAGATACGCAACGACGAGACCCTGGCACAGGCGATGGTGGACAAGATCCGCCAGATCCAGGGCGAGGGGAGCGTGCTCTGGCGGCTGTATCAGGCGGAACTGTGGCTCTCGCAGGAACTCTGGCGCGATAAACAGAAGCAGGTTGCCGACGCCCTCAACCGATGCCTGGCGGCAGACCCGAAATGGTCGGCCCCGGCGCTGCTGCTTGGCTTAATGCAGGAGCGGCTGGGCAACATCGACGGTGCGGAGGCAACCTATCGTCGCACCTTGGCCGCCAACCCCGAAGCCGTCGAGATGGCCGACCGTCTGATGGTGCTGCTTGAGCGCCGCGGTCGCTTTGCCGATGCGAAAGCGGTGCTCGACCAGGTGGACAAGGGCACCGGCGTTCTTGGCGGCCATCGGTGGCGTGTGGCCTATGGCGAGGGGAACGTGGCCCTGGCCATCGAGCTGTTGAAACTTCGGATCACCCATGACCCCAAGGATGCCGTCGCCCGCGTGGACTTGGCTCGTGTGTTGTACACGGAGAAACAGGATGTGGGCCTCGCCCTGAAGTACCTGGACGAGGCGGCTGCGATAGCGTCGGATTCCATGGTACCGGTTACCGTGAGACTCGCCATCCTGGACAAGGAAGGCCGCCGCGACGAAGCCCGCCGCCAACTCGATGCGGAAGTGACGAAGCGCAACTCCTTTGCCGCCTACCTGATCCGGGCCGACTACCTTGCTGCGATCGGCGAGACGGCCCTTGCAGAGAAGGACTACACTCACCTGACCACCTTCGGCATGAACGGCGAGGGGCACATGAGACTCGCGCGGTTCTACGCCGATTCCGTCAACTGGGACAAGGCCATCGCCACGTTGGAGGGGGGCACCAAGGCCTTCCCGGCGAACCTCGTCTTGCAGGACCGCCTGATGCGGGCCTTGTTCAGCCGCAACACAGGGGATGATCGCGAGAAGGCCCTCCAGATCCTGGCGGCGCTCGAGAAGGCCCGGCCGGGCGATCCGGGGATCCTCGGAGTCCGCGCCTTGGAGTTGCTCCGCGAAGGCAAAGCGGAGTCCACACTGAAGGCCCAGAAACTCCTCGAGCGGGTCGTTCAACTCTCACCCACTCGGGTCGACGCCTACCTGGCGCTGATCAACATGGCGCTGAACTACCGCGGCGACGCCGCCGGCGCGCGTAACCTTGCCGCGCAAGCTATGGCGGCGAACCCAGGCAGCAAGGAACTCGTCCTGGCGAAGGCCGAGGCGGAGCGGCGACTCGGCAACCTCGCTATGGCGCGCGACGCGGTCCGCACGCTCCTGAAACAGAACCGCGATGATGCCGATGCCTTGGACACACTGGTGTCGCTGGCCGGCAACCCGCCTGAACCCAAGGCGACCGAGGAGGTTCTCGCTCTGGCCAAGGAGGCGGCCAGCCGCAAGCCCTCGGACGAGGCACTCCAACTCGTCTCTGCACGAGCATTAGCCGTCGGTGGACAGGCTGACGCCGCCATCACCAGGCTCGAGGCGTATAGGCAGAGCGAAGCAGGCCGCAGCAGCGTCCGCGTACTGCTCGCCTTGGCGGATCTCTACCGTCGGGCGGACCGCCTCAGCGAATGCGGTGAGCGTATTGAACAGGCCGCAAAACTGGGGCCGGATCACCCTGGCGTGGCGGAACAGCAGCTCCTGCGGCTCAACGCGGCAAAGCAGTTCGATGGGGTCGTCAGCCTGGTGTCGTCTCTGACAACCCAGAAGAACGTCAACGCCCGCATCTTCGTGATGGCCGCGCAGGTTCTGCGCGCTCCCGGCGCCGAAGCGCACCGCAAGGAGGCCGAGAAGTGCTACAAGGAGGCGCTTCGACGGGATCCGTTGAACATCGAGGCCCTGCGCGGCCTCGCTTCTCTGGCGTACGAGCAAGGCAACATCGACGACGCCCTGGGGCATTACGCCAAGGTGCTTGAAGTGCATCCTTACAACGCGCAGGCACTCAATGACATGGCCTATGTCCTGTCCGAGAAGGGGGAGCACAAGCGGGCACTCGAGTTGGCCGACCAAGGCGTGTCGCTTGCGCCCAACGACGATCACCTGCGCGACACGCGAGGGGTCATCCTGATGCGGCTCGGCCGGCCCCAGGACGCCCGCAAAGATTTCGAGCGGTTCCTCCAACTGAACCCGGCCGACACCCCGCGCCGGGCCAAGGCGCTCCTCCAGTTAGGCCGCGCCTGCGCGAAACTCGGCGAGGCCGCTCAGGCCAAACGTTACCTTGACGACGCCCTCCGTATCGACAAGCAAGCCCCTGCGTTCAGTCCCGAGGAACGGGCCGAGATCAAGCAACTCGTCCAAGCTCAGGCGAACAGAGGTTGAGTTGTCGCGGCGTCCTTGGCACCGGTTGACTCGGCCGGGTGAAGGACCGTGGCTGTGGAATTGCGCGGCCGCATGCCCTTGTGTGGCCGCTCGAGGTCCGTTCATGCGCGCCGCTTTCGCCCGCCGAGCAACTGCCGCCGTCCGTCTCCCAACCATCTCGAAGAGAAGGCGAACCAGGCTGTGACCATCAGCGATTCCCCATCCCTGGCCAGTGCCCCTTGCGTCCCCTCGGTGAGGGCCACATCGTCACCGTCTGCTGACCAACCATCCGTCGGTGCGTAAGCCCCCTCCAGAAGCACTGACGGCTTGCCCTTCGCGGCATCCCCCCGCCTGCCGGCGACCACCCCACCTGCGCTTTCCGGTCAGCCTTCCTGCCACCAAGTCCTTGTTGGGCAACGCTACATCCCCTCGATCGACCAACAACAGTCCATGCGTGGACTTCGTACGCCTCAGGGATACGACACGCCCGGCAACGGGTCCAGGTCTGAGCCGGATGTAAAGGGCGGAGCAAAACCGCGGCGGGTGGCGGGGCGGAGTAAAAGTGCGGCACCCCTGGAAGGACTCTATGAGACGTGGCGGATTTGGCCGATGGCCTTGTGGGCTGTTGGGCAACCGCGTGGTCTCATGGAGGACAGGGAGTGTACGACAACATGGACGAGTGGATGACGATTCGTCGTCGGGTGCTGGTGGAGGGGATTTCGAAGCGTCAGGTCCTGCGTGATACGGGGATGCATTGGACAACGCTGGAGAAGATCCTTGAGTACAGTGAGCCGCCGGGGTATCAGCGGCGGCGGGAGCCGGAGAAGCCCAAGATCGGGCCGTATCTGGAATGGATCGCCGAGGTGCTGAAGGCGGACCGGTCGTTGCCGAAGAAGCAGCGTCACACGGCCCTGAAGATCTGGGAGCGTCTGCGAGGCGAGCGGGGTTTCACAGGCAAATACACGATCGTCAAGGATGCGGTGCGTCAGTTGAAACGTCGTCAGCAGGAGGTGTTCCTGCCGCTGGCGCACCGGCCCGGAGAGGCCCAGGTCGATTTCGGTCAGGCGCTGGTGCGGATGTTGGGGGTGCTGCGGAAGGTGTTCTTTTTTGTGATGGCGCTGCCGCACTCGGACGGCTTCTTCGTAATGGCGTTCGAGCGAGAGTGCACGGAGTCGTTCGGGGAGGGGCACGTTCGGGCGTTTGCGTTCTTTGGCGGCGTGGCGCGTCGGATCACGTATGACAACACGAAGGTGGCGGTGTCGAAGATCGTGGGGTCGCGTGCGCGGACGCTGACGCGGGGCTTTCAGCAGCTCGTGAGCCATTACCTGTTCGATTATCACTTCTGCCAGGTGCGTCGCGCGAACGAGAAGGGGGTGGTGGAAGGGACGGTGAAGTTCGCCCGCCTCCACTTCTTCGTGCCGGTGCCCCAGGTGCGGGATTTTGACGCGCTTAACGCGTGGCTCCTGGAGCGGTGCCTGGAAGACCTCGGTCGTCGGCTGCGCGGCAAGACCGCCACGAAGGGGCAGTTGCTGGCGGAAGAGCGTGCGGCGTTCCTGCCGCTGCCGTCGGCGGCGTTCGACGCGTGCCGGATGCGGTCGACGGTGGCCAACTCGGAGTCGCTGGTCCGGTTCGACGACAACGATTATTCGGTGCCGGTGTCGTACGCGCATCATCCGGTGGTGGTGCGGGGTTATATGGATCGCGTGGAGGTGGGGTGCCGGAAGCAAGTGATCGCGGTGCATCCGCGGTGCTGGGGTCGGGAGCGTCAGATCTTCGAACCGTTGCATTACCTGCCGTTGCTGGAACGCAAGGCCGGCGGCCTGGACCACGCCCTGCCGCTGGAGGGGTGGAAGTTGCCGGAATGCTTTGAGACGCTGCGTCGGCGTCTGGAGTCGGAACGCGAGGACGGGACGCGGGAGTACATCCGGGTGTTGCGGTTGCTGGAGAAGCACCCGCCGGCGGCGGTGGAGACGGCCGTCGAGCGGGGTCTTCGGATGCGGGCCCATACACGGGACGCCATCGCCCAGTTCCTGGCGCCGCCGGAGCCGTGGGAGGGGACAACGTTCCGCCTGGACGGCCGCGAGCACCTGCGGCAGGTGAGGGTGGCCGAGGCGGACGTCGGGGCCTACCGGACGCTGCTGGCGTGCGTCGGAGGTGGGTCATGAGTGTCGGTCGGCCCACGGTGCTCCTGGAGCATCACCTGAAGGCGCTGAAGTTACCGACGATCCTGCGGGAATACGCCCCGGTGGCGGCCGTCTGTGCCCAGGAGCGGACGGACTACCCCACGTATCTGGAGCGTCTGGCGGAACGAGAACTGATCGACCGGGAACGTCGGGCGGCGGAACGTCGGATCAAGGCGGCGCGGTTCCCGGTCATCAAGACCCTCGACACGTTTGACTTTGCAGCCCAGCCGTCGATCAACGAGCCGCTGGTGCGGCAACTGGTGAGCGGCGAGTACCTGGACCGGCGGGAAAACGTCCTGCTGGTGGGCAACAGCGGGACGGGCAAGACGCACCTGGCGACGGCGCTGGCGTTTGCGGCGTGCGCCCAGGGCCGGCGGGTGCGATTCTGGACCGTGACGGGCCTGGTGACGCACCTCCTGGAGGCCCGGGAAGAGAGGCAACTGGAACGGGCGTTGAAGCACCTCCAGCGGCACGAACTGGTGGTGCTGGATGAACTGGGGTACGTGCCGTTCTCAAAGGCGGGGGCGGAACTCTTGTTCGAGGTGGTCAGCCGGGCGTATGAGCGGACCAGCCTGATCGTGACGACGAACCTGCCGTTCGAGGCGTGGCCCGAGGTCTGCGGGAGCGAGCGGTTGACCGGGGCGATCCTGGATCGCCTGACGCACCGGGTCCACATCCTGGAGGCAAACCCAAGTTACGCAGTTCGCGCCTCAAAACCGCCTTGGCGGCAGCGCCATGGCCGGTTGGAGGCAGAAGTCGTGACTACATTTTGAAGGGGTCGGCCAGACCGGGCGTCGCGTCCAGGCGCCGCAGACGCTTGGGGAGCG
>JAPLML010000145.1 GCA_026387055.1 Planctomycetota bacterium
TCCCGCGTCCGCCGCATCGCCCTGATGTTGCTGAAGCAAGAACACAGCACAAAGGTCGGCATCAAATGCAAACGCCTCAAGGCTGGCTGGGACGAAGCGTACCTGCTGCGGGTGCTCAGAATTTAGATGCGTTCGCCCTAGTGAGGAGGTAACTCGCGGCAATTCGCGGTTCCTCCTTGACTTGGCCCGAAATCTGGTTATAAATAGGTTGTCCATGTTACTCCGAATGGTTTTCGCCAGACCGATTTGTCGTGTCACGGGTGCCGTGCTGGCCTCCCGCCGGCCCAACCGCGTGATGCTCGGCAACCTTGCCTTCGGGCGAGGATTTGCCGCCGGGCGGCTGAAACCCCACGACGCCCGTCGGGGCCGGTAGCCCCGCTGCCACTGTATGCCGCACGTTCGCCGGTCCCCTTTCCTGGAGTTGCCATGAGTGGTCAACAGATTCGCAATGTCGCCATTATCGCGCACGTCGATCACGGGAAGACGACGCTGGTGGACCAACTGCTGCGCCAGAGCGGCCAGTTCCGGGCCAACGAGCTGAAGGGCGACTGCATCCTCGACTCCAACCCGATCGAGCGGGAGCGCGGCATCACGATCCTTGCCAAGAACTGCGCCATCCGCTACACCGACCGCGCCGGCAATAATTACCACATCAACATCATTGACACGCCCGGGCACGCCGACTTCGGCGGCGAGGTGGAGCGCGTCCTCAAGATGGCCGACGGGGCGCTCCTGCTGGTCGACGCCGTCGACGGCACGATGCCGCAGACCCGCTACGTGCTCGCGAAGGCCCTCGCCAGCGGCCTCAAGCCGATCGTGGTCATCAACAAGATGGACCGTCCGGAGCAGCGGCACGGGGCGGTCCTCAACGAGGTCTTCGACCTCCTGGTGGACCTCGGGGCCGACGACCACGCCCTCGACTTCCCCGTCATCTACACCTCCGGCCGGGACGGCTGGGCGACGACCGATCCCGAGCACCTGCCGACCGACGGCACGGGCGACGTCCACGGGCTGTTCGACATGATCATCCGCCACGTGCCGGCGCCGCAGTTCGACGCGGCCGCGCCGCTCCAGGTCCTCATCACGACGCTCGACTACAGCGACTACGTCGGCCGCATCGGCATCGGGCGGGTTTGTGCGGGGACGCTGCGGTCCGGCCAGAAGGTCATGAGGATCGACCGCGAGGGCCACCAGATGCTTCAGCAGGTCAAGCAACTGTTCCGCTTCGACGGCCTGGGGCGCGAAGAGGTCGACCACATCGACGTCGGCGACATTTGCGCGGTGGTCGGCCTGGAGAAGGTGGACATCGGCGACACGCTCGCCGACCCGGAGAACCCCGTGGCGCTGCCAACCGTCCACGTCGATGAGCCGACGCTGCACATGACCTTCCGCGCGAACGACGGCCCGTTCGCGGGGCAGGAGGGGAAGTACGTCACCAGCCGGCACCTGCGCGACCGGCTCGAGAAGGAGCTCCAGTCGAACGTGGCCCTGCGCGTCGACCCGGGCGAGACGCTCGAGGAGTTCGAGGTGTCGGGGCGCGGCATGCTCCACCTGGGGATCCTCCTGGAGAACATGCGGCGCGAGGGGTTTGAGCTGGCGGTCGGCAAGCCGAAGGTCATCTACAAGGAGATCGGCGGCGAGCGGCACGAGCCTCTGGAGAACCTCGTGGTCGACGTGCCGCGCGACTGCCTCGGCCCGGTCATGCAACTGGTGGGCGACCGGCGGGGCGAAGTCCTGAAGATGGACACGCGCGGGAACCTGGCGCACCTGGACTTCATCATCCCGGCCCGCGGCCTCATCGGCCTCCGGACGAGGATGCTGACGGCCACGGCCGGCGAGGCGATCATGCATCACACCTTCGCCCGCTACGAGAAGCGGCGAGGCGACATCCCCGGCCGGCCGACCGGCGTGATGGTCGCCATGGAGACGGGCGCCGTGACCGCCTATGCGCTCGACCAGTTGGCGGACCGCGGCACGATGTTCGTCGAGCCGACCGAGCGGGTCTACGAGGGCCAGATCATCGGCGAGCACTGCAAGGACGACGACATCTGCGTCAACATCGTGAGGCAGAAGAAGCTGACGAACATGCGGGCCTCGACCAAGGATTTCACGGTGATCCTCAAGGCCCCGCGCCAGATGACCCTGGAGGCGGCGCTGGAATACATCGAAAACGACGAGCTCGTGGAGCTGACGCCGCAATCGATCCGGCTGCGCAAGCGTTTCCTCAAGGAGAGCGACCGCCGCCGCAACTCCCGCCGCCTGACGTCGGCGGAGGTGTGATGGGCCCCCGGTGGGCGTAAGCAGGGCAGCGCGATTCTGCTGATGGGTGCGCGGTGGGTCTCCTGCCCCGCCGCGCCAGGTAATCGGGTAGCGTTCTCACCTTAGGAGACTGACATGGCTCGACGGATGGCGGGTCGCGGGTGGTTGGCCGTGGGTGCGGCGCTTGGGGTTACGCTTGGCCTTGCCGCCGGGTGCGGGAGGGCGGCCGAAGGCGCCCAGGCCCTCCCCTGGGAGATCCCCGTGGTCGTGGTGAAGTACTTCCCCGTCAAGGGCGACCGGCTCGACCGGGCGGTCACGGGCGACGTGGACGACACGCTCGAGGCCACCCGGGCCAAGACGGACCGGCAGACGCAGGAAGTCATCGCCGCCCTCACCGAGGGCTCGCGCTACCACGGCTACAAGGACCCCGCGGCCAAGCCGAGCCTCAAGTACACCATCCTCAAGACCTACGAGTTCCTCGCGCCGCTGCCCACGCGGCCCAAGAAGGGCAACGAGACGCCCCTCACCGACTATGCCGCGATCATGGAGAAGATCAACATCAAGGAGTGGGTAGAGGAAAAGGGCGTCAAGGAGGTCTGGCTCTGGGGATACCACGGCGGCGTGGTGGTCCTGTGGGAATCGAACATGGCCGGGCCGTTCGGAGATATCTCGAACTCCAACCGCGACCCCGACGACCTGCCCGTCCTCAAGAACACCTACACGGTCTACCACTACAACTACCAGCGCGGCCCCTCGGAGGCGACCGAGGACCACATGCACCAGCTCGAGCACGTCGTGAACTACGTGGACGGCCGCGACCGCACGCCGCCCGACCAGTGGGCGGACCTCCTGTTCTGGGGCAAGTTCGTCGGCAGCGAGAAGTCGCACAAGATCGTCCGGCCCGGCTGCGGATGGTCGCACTACCCGCCGAACGCCGAAGGGGACTACGACTGGGGCAACAAGCGCTTCGTCGAGAGCGACATCGAGGACTGGAAGCCCGACGGCACAGGCAAGAAACAGCCCATCAACTGCGACAAGTGGGGCGGCCATAGCCTCAAGTGGTTCGTCTACTGGATGCAGAACATCCCCGGCGCCGATAACGGCCTGACGTACAACGGCAAGCCGCTCGAGAACTGGTGGCGCTTCATCGCCGACTTCGACGGCGCCATGAAGAGCCGCGCCAAGCTCTGGCGCGACTGAAAAAGGGGCCGGGTACCTGTTTGGGGTACCCTACGGCGCAGGAAGAGAATCCACACGCCCTCCCCGACAGCCGAGAGAGTAATCCCTGAGTGCGGCGCGAACCGTCTGCCTGATGCATGACCGCAAGAGCGATGCTCAAGGAGGCGGCATGGCCCGATTCATCCAGGTGGCAGCGGACGGCCGCGGCTTCACGGAGGGCCCCGGCGGCCCGCGGTTCGTCCCGTTCGGCTGCAACTACTTCGATCCCAAGACCGGCTGGGCGCCGAAGATCTGGAAGCTCTACGACCACGAGCGCGTGGCCCGCCACTTCGGTCAGATCGCGGGGGCCGGCCTGAACGCCATCCGCGTGTTCCTCGACATGGGCATCCTGAACCCCGCGCCCGGCGAGTACAGCGCCGAGGGGTTCGGCAAGGTCGACGACATGGTGAAGACCGCCGCCGCGGCGGGCCTGCGGATCATCTTCAGCGGACCGAACACGTGGCACGGCACGCCCGACCATCGCCGCGGCGACCCGTACACCGACCCGCGGCAGATCGAGCTGACGCACCTCTTGTGGCAAAAGATCGCCGGGCGGTGGGGCGACGAGCCGGCCGTCATGACGTGGGACCTCTTCAACGAGCCGATGGTCGGCTGGCCGATGCGGGCGAAGGGGTGGCTGGGCGACACGCGCCTGGCGGCCTGG
>JAPLML010000360.1 GCA_026387055.1 Planctomycetota bacterium
GCAACGGGAGCTTCCAGACCAACGCCCAGGGCCAACTCGTGGACGGCGCCGGACGGACGGTGGCCGGCGAGGGCGGTCCGCTCATGATCCCCCAGGGCGCCGCCAGCCAGTCGCTCCAGGTGGGCTCCGACGGCCGCCTCATGGCCGGCCGGACGGAGATCGGCAAACTCCGGCTGGTCGAGTTCACCGACCCGCAGGTGCTCACGCCGGTGGGCCAGTCGGCCTTCCAGGCGCCCGCGGGGACAGCGCCGGCGGCCGCCACAAAGACGACGGTCCACCAGGGCTACCAGGAGGCCTCGAACGTCAGCGTCGTCGAGGAACTGGTGGGCCTGATCACGGTCTCGCGGCTCTACGAGGCCAACGCCAAGGCGGTCCAGATGCAGTCGGAGGCCGGCAAGACCCTCCTGGGCGTGGCCCTCAGCTAACGAAGAAGGAGAACCGTCATGATGCGGGCTTTCTCGGCAGCGGCGACGGGCATGAACGCCCAGCAGTTGATCGTCGACACCATCGCCAACAACCTGGCGAACATCAACACCGTGGGCTTCAAGCGGACCCAGGTGGACTTCCAGGACCTGGTGTACCTTCAGATGGCGGAGGCCGGCCGCGAGGTCGCCGCCGGCATCCAGGCGCCGAGCGGGCTGGAAATCGGCTGCGGCGTGCGGCCCGCCTCCACCCTGAAAATCCACACCCAGGGCGAGGCCGAGAACACCGGCCGCAACCTCGACCTCATGATCGAGGGCGACGGCTTCTTCAAGATCTCTCTGCCCAGCGGAGAGGCACGGTACACCCGCGACGGGTCGATCCGGGTCAATGCCAAGGGCAACCTGGTCACCTCGAGCGGCTATCTGGTCGAGCCCGCCCTCACCATCCCGAACAACACCCGCGCCGTGAGCATCGGGCAGGACGGCACCGTCACCATCTTCTCCGGCACGAACAACACCGCCACCAACGCCGGCCAGATCACGCTGGTGCGGTTCGCCAATCCTTCGGGCCTCCGGGCCGAGGGCGAGAACCTGCTGGCCGAAACCCCCGCCAGCGGCACCCCGGTCACCGGCACCCCCGGCCAGGACGGGATGGGCAACATCCGCCAGGGGTTCCTCGAGCGGTCGAACGTCCAGATGGTCCAGGAACTCGTGAACCTGATCACCGCCCAGCGCGCCTACGAGATCAACTCCCGCGCCATCCGCGCGGGCGACGACATGCTGACCACGGCCAACCGGCTCGTCGGCGGCTAGAAACGGGAGGGACCGTGAGAACTCTTGCCCTAGTGGCCGCGGCCGCCGGCCTGCTGCTCGCCGCGGCGGCACAGGGCGCCGAACCGGCGCTCCAGATTCATCTGCCGCGGGCGATCCAGGTGGAAGGCCAGACGCTCTCGCTCGGCGCCATCAGCGTCATCCGGAGCGAGGATGCGTCGGCCGCCGCGCGGGCCGGCGGGGTGGCCCTCGGCCGCGCGCCCCTGCCTGCGGAGCAGCTCGTCATCGACCGGCCGACCATCCTGGGGCGCCTCGCCTCCAGCGGCATCCGCGCGTCGCAGGTGCTCCTGTCGGGAGCCGAGAAAGTGGCGGTCAGCCGCAAGGAAACCCAGGTGTCGCCCGAGGAGGCGCTCAAGGCCGCCGAGGCGTGCCTCGAGAAAAGCCGCCCGAGCCCGGCCGGGAGCCGCTGGGAGGTCCGGAAAGCGCCGCTGCCCTTCGTGGTTCCCGCCGGCGAGGTCCGGATCGAGGCCCACCTTGTCCCGCACGAGGTCGCCGGCGAGGCAAAGGTGGAAGTGGCGGCCTCGGTCGACGGGCGTCCCGCCGCCGCCCAGACCCTCCTCTTCCAGATGCGCTACGCGCTGCGGGAGGCCGTGGCGGCGGCCGACCTTCCGCCCGGTGCCGTCCTGACCGCGGAGAATGTCACGATTCGGACGGTCGTCTCCGATCAGCCCGCGCCGGCCGACTGGGCGCCCCCCTACGGCCTGACCACGACGCAGGCCATCCGCGCGGGGACGGTCATCCGCCCGGCCCTGGCGAGGGCCGCCAAGCCGGCAATCGCCGTGCGGCGCAGCGAGAACGTCACGATGAGAATTCAGGGCGCGGGATTCACCGTCACGGCGCTCGGCCAGGCCCTCGAAGACGGCCGCCCGGGCGACTCCATCAAGGTGCGCAACGTGGACTCCAGCCGCGTCATCGTGGCCCGGGTAACGGCCGACGGCACGGTGGAGCCGACGTTCAACGAGGTGATGAAATGAAGAGAACGGTGCGTAGCGCGGTGAGCAGTCCTGCCCACCGCGCGGCGGGCAAGACTGCCCGCCGCGCTTACCTTATGGTGCTTGTGTGCATCGCGGGGGCGGCGGGGGCGGCCTCGTCGGCGCAGGCCGGCTCGATCTGGGCCAAGGCCAGCACCGCGGGCGCTCCGCCGCGCATCTACCAGGACGACGTGGCACGCCGCATCGGCGACGTCCTGACGATCATCATCAACGAGCGCAGCTCCGTCGACAACGAGACCAAACGCAAGAACGACAAGAAGTCCGACCGCAGCGCCACGACCGGCGGGACCATCAACCTGAAGGACATCGTGCCCGGTGGCGTCCCCTACGGCCACGGCACCTTCGAGCTGCCCGCCGTCAGCGCCACGTCCGCGGCCAGCAGCAGTTTTGAGGGCAACGCCAAGATGGAGGACGACCGCGTCCTCACGGACCGCATCACGGTCACGGTGCACGACGTGCTTCCGAACGGCAACTTGGTGATCCTGGGCAGCCGCAAGCGCAACGTGCACGGCGACGTGCAGGTGGTCTGCGTGAGCGGCATCGTACGCGAGAGCGACGTCACGTTCGCCAACACCGTCAACAGCGACCAGGTGGCCGAGTTCCACATGGTCAACATCGTCAGGGGGCCGGAGAACAAGTGGACCAAGCCGGGGTGGCTGGGGCGCATCCTGAACTTCATGAGCCCGTGGTAACGGAACCGAACCATGATCAGCCGAACGATCTCAGCCGCCGCCGTGCTCGCCGTGGTGCTCGCCTTGGGCGCCGGCGCCAGGGGCGAACGCATCAAGGACATCGTGGACATCAAGGGCGTCCGCGCCAACCCGCTCATGGGTTACGGGCTGGTGGTCGGCCTCAACGCCACGGGCGACTCCTCCATCGTGAGCCAGCGGATGCTCACGAACCTGCTGCGCCGCTCGGGCCTCGTCCTGACGCCGACCGACGTCGCCTCGAAGAACATCGCCTTCGTGACGGTAACGGCGGAGCTGGGCCCCTTCGCCCGGGCCGGCACCACGATGGACGTCACGGTCTCGGCGGCGGGCAGCGCCACGAGCCTCCAGGGCGGAACGCTGCTGATGACCCCCCTGGCCGGCGCCGACGGCCAGGTTTACGCGGTGGCCCAGGGCTCGCTGGTCCTCGGTGGGTTCGGGGCCTCCGGCCAGAAGAGCGCCATTTCCCAGAACCATACCACCGTGGGGCTAATCCCCAGCGGGGCCATCGTGGAGCGCGAGGAGTTGGGCACGATCCTGGATGAAGGCGGCGCGATTACGCTCAGCCTCCGCAACGCCGATTTCGCCACGGCCGAGGCCCTTCGGACGGCCATCAACGGCATGGCGCCGGCCAGCGCCGAGACCCTGGACGGCGGAACGGTCCGCGTGCGCGTGCCCCGGGCCCTCCCGCGCGGCGAGCTGGTGGCCTTCGTCAACCGCCTCGGCGCCCTCGACGTCAAGGCCGACTCCCCTGCCCTGGTGGTCATCAACGAGCGGACCGGCACGATCGTGGTCGGCGAGAACGTCGGAATCTCCACCGTGGCCATCTCGCACGGCAACCTCTCGATCGTCACCCAGGAGAAAGAGGCCGTGAGTCAGCCGCTGCCGTTCTCCAGGGCCGGAACGACCGCGAAGACCCAGCAGACGGACATCACGGCCGTGGAGGAAGCGGGCGCCTTGCGCGTCGTCCAGCGCCCGGTCTCGGTCTCCGAGCTGGCCCGGGCCCTGAACGCGATGGGCCTGACGCCGCGCGACCTGATCTCCATCTTCGAGGCGCTCCGCCAAGCGGGCGCATTGCAGGCGCAACTGAAAGTGATGTAGGAGACGGCCATGGGCGACATCGACGTGGGGCCGCTGCCGATCATGACCCCGGACCTGCTGAGCCAGGCGATGCCGGCCCTCATGAAGGTGACCGACAAGATCACCGACGGGCCGTCGCTCGAGAAGGCGGCCAAGGGTTTTGAGTCCCTCCTCCTTCACCGAATCATGGAGGAGATGCGCAAGACGGTGCCCGATTCCGGCCTCCTGGAGTCCGGCGTGTCGGACCAGGTGCAGGGCCTGTTCTGGTTCTACCTGGCCCAGGACGTGGCCGACAAGGGCGGCCTGGGGCTGGCGAAGGAGCTCGCGCGGCAGCTCAAGCGCGGTGAAGAGGCGGTGTCGAAGCCCGCCGCAGAGGAGAAACCATGACGTCCGCCCTGACGGCGCCCCAATCCCTGGTGCGGGACCTGCTGACGGTCCTCGACGACGAAATCCGTCTCGAGGAGGCCGCCGTCGGCCACCTCCAGGGGCTGGCCGGGGCCATCCTGTTGCGCGATGAGCACGAGGCCGAGCGGCTGATGGACGAGGCCGCCGAAACCCAGTCGAAGTTCGAGCAAGTCGAGCAAGAGCGGCAATCGCTCTGCGAGGGTCTGGCGGCAGTGCTGTGCCGGCCGCGGGCCGAGATCACCCTGTCGGGCCTGGTGCGCGACATGCCGGCCCCCGAGGCCGAGGCGATTCACGCGCGCCGTTGCCGCCTTCAGAGGCTGGCGGGCGAGGTCCGCCGCGAGCATCTGCGTACCGCCGCCCTGCTCTGGCAGTGCGCCCACCTGAACCGCGCCCTCCTGCTGGGGCTCTTCCCGCAGACGGAGTCCGCCCGGACCTACGAACCCGGCGGCACGGCGCCCCGCCGGCCCGACAGCGGCCTGGTGGATGCGAGGTCCTGACCTATGGGCAACATGGACATCGGCCTGAGCGGCCTGCGCGTCGCCCTGACGGCGCTGGACACCGTCGGCAACAATATGGCGAACGCGGCCACCGAAGGCTACCACCGCCAGGAGATCCGCGTTTCGCCCATTCCGTCCGGCCTTGGGACCGGCCACCCGACGGGCGCCGGCGCCGAGGTCACGGACATCCGCCGCCTCGTCGACGCGATCACCGAGAAGGAAATCCTGCGGCAGCAGCCGCTCCAGGGCCAGACCGCCCAGGAGTTGGAGACCCTCCAGTCGGTCGAGACGATCCTCGGCGACATGGCTTCGGGCGGCCTGAGCCAGGCGCTCGACGCTTTTCTAGCCTCCCTCAGGGAAGTGGCCGGCCAGCCGCAGAGCGCCGCCTTGCGCGACCAGGTCGTCTGGGCCGCCGATGCCCTCAGCGCCAAGTTTCGGGGCATCTCGTCCGGCATCAACGACATCGACGCGGCCCTGAGACGGGAGGCCGACAACCTGATCGGCCAAGTCAACGGCTTGGCGACCGAGATCGCAGACCTGAACCGCCGCATCCGCGATCTGTACGTCCGCGGCACGCCCGACAACAACCTCATCGACCGCCGGGACCAGGCCGTCGTGAAGGTCTCCGGGCTGCTCGACGTTGAGATTCAGCAGGGGGACGACGGCACCGTCAGCCTCTTCGCCGGCGGCAAGGCGGTTGTGGTGCGGACCCAGGCCACGGCCCTCGAAGTCGGCACCACCCCCGACGGCAAGTTGGGCATCTCCGTGGCCGGGGCCGGCAACTTCGACGAGCAGGCCGGCGGCGGACGCCTCGGCGGAATCCTGACGCTGGAGAACGACATCCTGCCCCAGACCCTGGGGGCCTTGGATGCCCTGGCAACCGAGATCATCCGGAGCATCAACCAGGCGCACGTCCAGGGCGTCGGAACGGCCGGCTCTTTCACGCAAACCATCGGCAACGTCACGGAAGACGACCTGAGCGCGTGGCAGCCGCCCCCAACGGCGGGGCAGGTCTTTGTGCGCATCACCAACACGGCCACAGGGACGGTGGAGCGCAAGGCCGTCACGGTCGACCCCGGATCGGCGGACCCCGCCGTCTCCACGCTGTCGGGCATCGCGTCGCAATTCGACGCCCTGGACGGCCTCGGCGCGTCGGTGACGGCCGCCGGGCTGCGCCTGGCCGCCGACACCGGCTACCAGTTTGATTTTCTCCCCGCCGTCCTGCCGGCCCCCACCACCAGCGGACTTACGCCCGGTTCGGCCCAGCCGACCTTCTCCGGAAACTATACGGGGACCGCCAACCAGACCTTCACCTTCCGCATCGTCGGAACCGGCGCTGTCGGCGTGACCGACGGCCTGGCCATCGAGGTCACCGACGGGGGCGGAAACGTCGTGGCGAATCTCGACGTCGGACGCGGCTACGCCGCCGGAGACGTGCTGGAGGCGGCCGACGGCATCCGGCTGAAGCTCTCATCGGGCAACCTGACCGACGGCGAGACGTTCACGGCCGACGCCATCGCCAGTTCCGACACCTCGGGCTTCCTGGCGGGCGCGGGGATCAACGTCTTCTTCCACGGCGCCTCCGCCGCGACGATCGACGTGGCGGATGACCTGCGGACGTCGTCGCGGCGCCTCGCCACGGCTTCCGGCGCGGGCGGCGCCGACAACCTGAACGCCCTCCGCATGGCCGGCCTGGCCGACGCCGGATTTGACAGCCTCGACGGCGCGACGATTTCCGGCTGTTACCGCCAACTGGCGGCCAACGTCGGACTCAAGATCGCCACCCGGCAGGCGATCCAGGAGGCGTCCGAGCGCGCCCTGACGCAGTTGGCGAACCAGCGCGACAGACTCAGCGGCGTGGACCTCAACGAGGAGGCCGCCAAGATGCTCCTCTTCGAGCAGTTGTTTCAGAGCATGGCCAAGTACCTGACGACGGTGAATCAGACCCAGCAGGCGCTCTTTGCCATCGTCGTCAGCCAGTAGTCCACCCTCTCCCTTGAGGGGAGTATGTGTTTGCCGAGTGTGCCATTGTCCCGATAGCAGGTGTGGCACGGCCGGCTTGTCCGGCCGTGGCAGAGCGCCGGCCACACTCCCCACGGCCGGACAAGCCGGCCGTGCCACACCTGCCGGGGTACGCTGAACACGTACTGAGGGGAGAGGGGCGTACGCGAGTGGGCACGCGGAGCCCCTGCTTGCGCGACGGCGCGAAAGCCGGGCGCCCCGAAGGGAGCACGTCATGAGCGGTTGGTCAGCTATCTACAACAATACGCAGGCCATGCTGAGGTTCCAGGGCCAGGCCCTCGCCCGCCTTCAGGAAATGGCCGCCAGCGGGTCGCGCGTCAACCGCCCCTCGGATGCCCCCACCGACGCCTACAGCATCCTGGAGGCCAACTCCGAGACGGGCGCCATCGACGCCTACCTTCAGAACCTCAATCATGTCCTCGACCTGCGGAACGTCACGTCCAGCGTCTTCCAGACCATGACCGACTCGCTGGCACGTGTGCGGATGCTGGCCTCGCAGGCCGCCAGCGGCACGTATAGTCAGCAGAACCGGCTGTCGATTGCCACCGAGATTGACGCCCTCCTGGAGCAGATGGTGACGCTCGCGAACACCGCCCACCAGGGCCGATTCCTGTTCGGCGGCGGCCAGACGAACTCGGCCCCCTACGTGGCCCGGTACGAAAACGGCCAGATCGTCGGCGTGGACTACGTCGGAGGGGCTGAAAGCCAGGCGGCGCCCGTCGCCAGCGGCATGCAGTACGCCGCCGGCTTCATCG
Source organism: Planctomycetota bacterium (assembly GCA_026387055.1). Taxonomy (GTDB): domain Bacteria; phylum Planctomycetota; class Phycisphaerae; order FEN-1346; family FEN-1346; genus JAPLML01. Next base: position 7,712 of record JAPLML010000360.1, read on the forward strand.
GCGACGACGTCTTCCGCTCGAACAGTCGGCAGGAGCCGACCTTCCTCGGCAAGACCGGCGCGCAGCCGGGCGAGGGAACCTCGACCGTGCGCGGCGACGTCTGGCTGACGGCCTCGCACACCTCCACCACCTACCTGGGCGCAAGCGGCATCGTGGCCGGCGACTCCTCCGCCGCCGGCGACACCGTCCTCGGGACCCATCACACGCTGACCGTGGATGAGACCGCCCGCACGATTCGCCTCGACGACGGGCCGGTGAGGACGTTCACCGGCGGCGAGACGGACCTCGCGCTCACGAACGTGTCGGGCGACACGGCCTACGTGAACGTCCAGGGCATCGCGGCGGGCTTCACCGGCACGGTCGCCATCGACGCCCGCGGGACGCTCTCCATCGACGACGGCGCCACCACCGTGGCCATCGACGGAACCGCGTCGCAGGCCGTGACCGATTCGCGCGACGGCCGCCTCCTCTACGTCAACACCGCCGACGTCGCGCGGGCCGGCCTCGAGCCGGTGCGGGTCTACGGCACGTACGACCTGTTCGGGGCGCTCATCAGCGTGCGCGACGCCATCCGCAACGTGAGGAACCTGCCCACCAACCAGCAACTGCCTTTGATTGACAGGGCCATGG
>JAPLML010000606.1 GCA_026387055.1 Planctomycetota bacterium
GGCCGGTTTCTCGACAAAGGGTTTGTGGATGCGCGTGCCGCGCACTTCGACATAGTCCTCCGTCTCGACAAACCCGTCCGGGTCCGCCCCCGCCGCCAGCCCGTCCCGGTGGGTCAGGAGACCCACCGCGCACGAGATCAAGTGGCGTTGTAGTACCAGTCACGGGTGGCATGGCCACGCGATTTTGCGTGGCCATGAGCCCCCAAGTTCGCAGACACATGGCCACGCAAAGGCGCGTGGCCATGCCACCCCCCGAGACTGAAGCCTAACGCGGCGCCAGGGGCGGCCCGCCGGCCCGGGCGGTGCGGCGGCGCGGCCCGGGAGGTTGGACGTCGAGTGTTGGACATTTGCCGTTACATGGGGCGCCGTTGCCCCGGCCCCCGACGGCCGGAAAAAGCGGGGAGATCCGTCAGTCGCGTCGGATCTCCCCACAAACTCCCCCGGCTGCTGATGGCCGGTGACAGGCGTGCTACTTCCTTCTCTTCTTTGCGGCCTTCTTCTTCGCCTTCTTCGCCTTCTTCGCCATGACCTTCTCCTTTCAGAAAGACGTGCACGACCGATGCTAAGAACGTCGAGAAACGGTGTCAACTACTTTCTGCGCCGCCGACCTGAAAATTCGCAAGCGAACCGCCGCCCCCGTCCCCTGCGCTTCTCAGGCGCGTTATCGGCCGCCGGGGCGGTGAATCTTAAGAGAAATCTCGGCATCTCGCCATGAGGGTGCGCCGGGGGCCCGGCCCCCCCGACGCCCCGTCATGACCGTGCGTCGGCACGACTCATGGAGATAGAGTCGGTTTTTCCATAAGCGACATCGCGGCCCGCACCGCGGCGTCCTCCTTCACGGTCGCGGGCGGCGGGGCCGGCGCTTCGACGGCGAGCGCCGGCGCCACGCCGCGGCCCTCCAGGCACTCGTTCTTCGGGTCGTACACCCGCGCGATCGTCACGCACACGGCCCCTCCGCCGACAGGTATCGCGATCTGCACCGCGCCCTTGCCGAAGGTCCGCTTCCCGACGAGGGTCGCCCGGCCGTGGCGCGCCAGCGACGCCGCCACGATCTCGGCGGCGCTCGCCGTGTTCTCGTTGATCAGAATGACCAGGTCCCCGCCCCACGCCGGGCGCTCGAACGCGGGCACGTCGTACGTCCACGTGGCGCCCGGCACGCGCCCGCGCGTCTTCAGCACGAGCCCCTTCGGCAGGAAGACGCCCACCACCGTCACCGCATCGAGGAGCGACCCGCCCGGGTTGTCGCGCAGGTCCAGAATGAGACGCTTGGCGCCGCGGCCGGCGAGGTCCCGGATCGCGCGCCGGACCTCCCGGTCGGACCTCGCGTTGAAGACCGTCAGCCGCAGGTACCCGACCCCCTTCGCCGCGTCCAGGACCTGCACGTCGCGGACATCCGGCAGGCGCACCGGCGCGCGGACGAGCCGCACCTCCCGTGCCGCGCCCTCGCCCCCCGCCCGCACGGAGACCTTGACCTCGGTGCCCTCGCGGCCGCGCAGGCGGCGGCCGACCTCCGCGCGTACCAGGCCGGCGACGGGCCGGCCGGCCACCGCCACGATCTCGTCGCCCGCCTTGAGGCCCGCCTTCGCGGCGGCGCCGCCCTCGAAGACCTCCTTGAGGAAGCATCGGCCATCCCGCTGTACGACCTCCGCGCCGATGCCGACGTAGGCGCCCTCGATCTGCTCGTCGTAGAGGCGGGACATCTCGGCCGTCAGGTAGCGCGTGTAGGGGTCCAGGCCGTCCATCGCGCCGAAGAGAAACTCGCCGACCACGGCGCCGTCGGGCAGGCCGAGCATCGCGCGGTTCTTCTCCATGACCGCGGCGAGCCAGTCGGCCGCCTGGAAGGAAAACCACGGGTCGGCGGCGCCCGCCTTCAGGATGAGGATGTCAAGGGCCTCCGCCAACCGCTCGCGCTTGGCGTCGTCGGCGGCCGCGGGGAAACGCCGGCAAAACTCCGCGTTCTCGAGCGCCGCGCGCAGGCTCTCCAGGCCCGACACGATCAGCCGCCGGTAAGTGAGCGGATCGACATAGCACCATACGAGGATCTGCATGGCCTCGTCGTAAACGCGCCGCCCCGCCCAGCCTTCCATGCCCCGGGCCGACTGCACGAGATCCTCGTCGGCCCAGCGCCGCGTGATGTTGGCCTGGAGGGCCGCACGCCGCGAGGCCAGGTCGGCGGCTGAAGGCAGCGCACGGGGCGACTCGGCGGTCTCCTTTCGCGCAGCCGGCGGAGGCGACGCCAGGTGGGCCCCGTACGGACGCCAGTAAGCACCCTTGGGAAAGATGGCGGCGCAGCCGCAGGTGAACAGGAGCGCCACGAGGGCCGCCGCGGCGCCCAGCCAACGGCGCGTGTTCGGCGTGAAAACGCCGGCCGGCTGATGGGGGCGCGGCGGGTCTCCCGACCCGTACCTCTTGAGCGTGCTGCTTGCGTACTCCCCTTCTTGCGGGAGTATACGTTCAGCGAGTGTGCCATTGTCCCGATAGCAGGTGTGGCACGGCCGGCTTGTCCGGCCGTGGCAGAGCGCCGGCCACGTACCCCACGGCCGGACAAGCCGGCCGTGCCACACCTGCCGGGGTACGCCAAACACCCTCCCGTCAAGGGAGAGGGTTAACTGCTCGGCAACGCCAAATACGTAACCTGACCCGCTGCGCCGAGCGCCCGTGCTGGCGCCCCGTGATCGGTCTCGGGCGCGGTGGGTCGGGAGAGCCACCACGCAACCTCTGGAGGGGCGGCACCGGCGCCTCGGCATCGCGGGGTTCACTTCTTGGGATCCCGGAAAAGACCCTCGAAGCGCCGCCGCGCCTCCTCGGCCGTGAGCTTCGGATCGGCGGACCGCGGGGGGGCCGCCGCCTTGGGGGCCGCGCTCTTGCCCCCGGCAGGGGCTTCGCCGGTGTTGAACTCAAACTCCTCGCAGAAATTGACCGACTGGCGGTCGGCCACCGGGTCGGTCGTCGCGATGCTGCAACTGCGGGTCGGCGGCTCGTAGTAGACGCAGTTGGTGCAGGTGTGCATGAAGGCGGCGCACTCGGGGCACTCCTCGCGGAAGCCGACCGGCCCCTTGATCTCCCATTCGGCGCCGCACTTGGGGCATCGTCTTTTCATCGCCGGTCCTCACAACCAACGCACCCGGCTCGCCACGGCGAGTCTTCGACAAGCTGGGCGGCTCAATGAAGCTCTCGTTGTTTTTCGCCGTTCAATCTGCAATCTGCAATCTACACTCTGCAATGCTTTACCGGGTTTGCCGCCAGGCCGCGCTGCGCTTCAACCGGTTGTCGAGCGGGGCCTGCGGGGAGTAGCCGTGGTCCTT
>JAPLML010000462.1 GCA_026387055.1 Planctomycetota bacterium
ACATCGCGGGCTGAGTTGTGACAACCGCCGCATCTTCGGTTTTGCCTCGTGGCGGGGCCTTCCGGATGTTCTCCACACCCATCCGTCATCTGGTTGTCGCAGATAACGCCCGCTGACACCCGTCACTCATCCCGCAAACACCGGACGGAGTGTTCGGGACGCACCACTCTGCCCAACTCCGCCGCATGTAACCCAATCTACTCCGTGTGGCGGATTGCTGCTACAATACTGCCTCGCACAACCGAAGCTGCAAGAAGCGACCACCGACAATCAGACGATGCCTTCAACTATATGGGCGATCTCTTCAAGACGGGCCGGATCCGGATCACGCTAGATCCGAATCACTTCCAGGCGGGAAAGCCCTTCCGCCAGACGCTCCATGTGGCCGTCACGGATTCGCGGGCGCAGCCGCATGGTCCGCAAGACCGCGGCGGCCGGCGATGGGCGGAAGGACGACGAGCGGTGGAACGGTTCGGTCAAGCGTGACCCTGTCGAACACCTCCACCTCTGAGAGCAACATGCCCCAGCCTTTGCGACCGGCGCATTTCACGCGGACATAGCGAGCGGACGCCGGCTTCTCGAAGAGGATTCTGTACGCATACGCCAACCTGCCGCCGGCCGGGAGGTCCTTGAAGAGCGCCGACTCATCGAGTTCCCACGGCACGTAGTCGGCCGGGGGCTCGAAGACCTGCCTGAACCCGGCTGATCCGGCGGGAACGAAGGTGCGGCCGTCCACCGATGTTTCCACGGTGATCGTATCCGGGAAGGAAAGGTGGAAGCCACCCTCCTGGCCCACGTAGACCCGGACCGCGGCCACCGTCTGTGCGGTTCCCAGATCAAGCGTGACGACGGGCGAAACGTCGCGGGCAAACATGACGTAGGTCGGCATGTACTTGACGGAAACGTATGTGTCGGGCGGCGCGATGATGCCGTCCGTCAGGTCGCCGCCTCCGTCGGGGTTGCGGTCGTCCTGTTTTCCTTCGAGCGTGTAAGGTCTGCCGAGCGCCAGGTTCTTTCCCCAACGATAGCGCACCCACGGCGTCTTCGCGCCGGGCCCAATGTCCTGCCCGTCGAAGTAACCGTACTTCACCCGATCACCGTCCGGTCCTTGGCCTTTGAGGTTCACCCGCACCCACTTCATCGTCGGGTCCCGGAAACCGCCCACGTTGACCGTGTATTCGTGGGCGGATGAGGTCGCCAGTTCGGTGTGCCGGCGCTCCACGTCGCCCGAATCGCGGTGCTCGACCCAGCAGTAGGTCACCTCCACCGGCACAAAACGTGCGGCCCGTGGCTGGTGATGCACCGTCATCGTGGCCGTCTGGATGCCGGGCCCCGCGTAGCTCTTGGGATACTGCTCGGTCTGGAACTCGTACCGCAGGTAAGCCGTCCGGGCGGCGGCGGGCGCCGAAGCCACGGCGGCATTCACCATGAGGTCGTACGGCGCGGAGCCGTCGGTCTTTTGGTAATCGCGGGCGTAGGCCTTGTCATCCCACGAGTGAAGAAGGGTCACGCGATCTTTGTCGCTCTTCACGCAGACCGTTCCGCCGTAGACGAGGTCCGTGATGGGCGTAGGCGTCTCGATCTTCCAGGTCACCTGGCAGAGCGTTCCCTTTTCGGCGGGCCGGAGCGTGGGCTTGTAGAACCCGGGATCCGTCGCCACGTCAATGTCTTTCTCCGAAAACGCCGTCTTCTTATGGTTACCCTCCACCACCGAGGGCTGAAGTTGTATCGTCTCCACCTGTTGCCCCAAGCGGACCTGGAGGCGATTGGGGCCGCGGGCCAGCCGGGGCAGCGCGGGCCGGTTGAGTTGCGTGATCGTCTCAAGGACAATCGACGAGAGCAGCGATTCGGGGCCGGCGAGGTCAATCTTGACGAGGTACTCGGTGACGCCCGCGACCTGCTCGATGCACTCGGCCTCGCCGGAGCTCAAGTCCACTTTCTTCCAGTTGATGCCCGCATCGCGCGAAACGCTCACCCGTGCGCCGGCCGCCCGCAGCGACAGCTTCGCCGAGGTGACCACGTTGGCCGCGGCGACCTTGAAGGTCACCTGGCCGGGGCCTTTGACGCCGTCCTTCGTCCACGTCACGCCCGTATCGGAATAAAGCAGATCGCGCGTGGCGGGGTCGCAGAGGTCCGGGGCGTAGCGCCACACGCCATTGGCGCGGATGACCTTGTTGGCGTCCACGTCCTCGCCCTTGCGCACGGGGCGGAACGTGCCTGGCCCGCCGCCTTCGAGCGGCTGAAAATACCGCGTGTAATGCTCGCAGGGGCGGAGATTGAGGACGTACCGCCGCCCCCACTGCGCGTAGAGGTTCCCGTCCGTCACGTCGTTAGGCGGCTTGAAGGAATCGTAGCCGTTGGCCAGCGTCCGCTGATATTCGACGGGGTGATCCGAGGCGCAGCGCCAGCCCCGGTGGTCGTTCGGGTCGCGGGCCGGGTTGGTGGCGCACTCCGGGGCGAAGTTCTCCAGGTAGAAACGGGGGTTCTTCTCGATTTCGCGCACCGAGGCCACCTCGCCCCGGTCGTTGAAGCAGTAGAAACTCATCGAATTATCGAACATGTGCCATGTCTTGCCGCCGTCCCAGGAACACTCGCAGACAGTGTGGTCCCCGAGCTGCACGTAGTGGGCCTTCCACCCCATCTTGAGCCAGAGCGCGTTGTTCACCCCCGAGACGATCCCGCAGTTGCAGTAGCCGTAACTCGCGAACATCAGGATGGGGTCCAAGACGACGTGGCCGTCCTCGATGGGGTTGGTCGTCTGCTTCCGGAGGCATTGCGACCAGCGCCAGATGGCAATCGCCTGCTCCTGGGGCGTCGCATACTGCGCGGTGATGGAACGCAGGTAGCTGTCGATGTCCGTCAGGTCGGGCGCGCCATCGGTGACGAGCGTGACATTGTAGACAGCACCCGCGGCGGACCCCAACGCCGCCGGCGGGGGCGATTCCACGGCGGTCGCGATCATGGTCAACTGGGCGACAAGGATGGCCGTCCACAGGGCCGCGGTCCGGTTGATCCTTGCCCTGGCTGCGACCCCAGCGGTACCCGCGAGTGTGAACGCTTGCTGCGGTTGCGGGGCGCTGGCCAAGGGCCCCGCATACATCTTCGGCGAGAGTGGCATAATAAGACCCTCGGCGGAAAAAAGGGTTCTCCGGTCCGGTCAGGCTGCTTCAGTCCGAGCATTACATGGTTTTGGCGACGGCGATGCGCCGGCGTCTTTTCGTTGAGTTTCTGCCGGCGGGTCAAGAGGCGTTCCAGCCGACCGCAGTATACATCGTCCGGCGCGACGTTGCCAAGGGCCAGTAACCCCACCCGAAGGTCGCCTCCCCCTTATAAAACTCGTCTTGGGCCGGGAAGAACCCCGAGACCGTATGCTCTCGGACACCTCAAACCCGTCGACAAGAGATTGAGCAGGAGTGACTGGAGGACTGTAATGCTCCCCAAAAACTGGACAGGTGGTTAAGTTAGCTGAACCGGGGCGGGAGAGT
>JAPLML010000123.1 GCA_026387055.1 Planctomycetota bacterium
GCCGCCGCCCCGAGATCGCCATCCCTGCGGGCCTCAAGGACGTGCACATCCTCGACAACACCTTCGTGCCAGGCCAGTCGCCGGTGCTCTCGGTGGCGAAAGGTTGCGGCCGCATCAGCTTCGCGGGGACCACGATCGCGGAGGCGTCGAGCGCCGCCGGGTCAGCGGGCCGCCCCGCCGGCGACGCCGACATCGCGGGCGCCCCCGCCGACGTCCTCCGCGACCGCCCGCGCGACCTTCCCCCCGTCGGCCCCGCCGCCCTCCCCCTCGACGGCGCCCGCCACCTGGCCGTGCCCAGGCTCCCGCCGTGGAACGAGGCCGCGATGTGGGCCGCGCGTGCGTCGTGACAGAAACGTTCCCGGAAGAGCCTGGAGAAGATCCGAGAAAAGGTGTCAGGTATTTTCCCCCGGCCCTCGGCTGCCACGAACGCCGGAAGAGGTACCGGACACCTTGCTCTGATACGCTCTTCTGAAAGGTCGATGATGAACCGAAAGCATCTCATACACACTTATCTACCCCTCGCCTGCTCCCTGGCGGCGCTAGTCGCATGCTTGGGCGCGGCGGGCGGGCAGCCTCTGGAGGAGAAGGCCATGCCCCTCATCGTCGCGCATCGCGGGGCCTCGGGCGAGGCGCCGGAGAACACGCTGGCGGCCTTCAAGCGCGCCTGGCAACAGCAGGCCGACGCCATCGAGGGCGACTTCTACCTCACCCGCGACCGGAAGATCGTCTGCATCCACGACGCCACCACCGGACGTGTGGCGGACACGAATCTCGTGGTGGCCCAGTCCACGCTGGCCGACCTGCGGGCGCTGGACGTGGGCGCGTGGAAAGGGGCGCAATGGCAAGGGCAGCGGATTCCCACGCTGGAGGAGGTCCTCGCCCTCGTGCCGCCAGGCAAGAAGCTGTACCTCGAGATCAAGTGCGGGCCGGATATCCTCCCGCCAATCAAGGAGGCCCTGACCGCTGCGAAGTTGAAGCCCGACCAGGTGATCATCCTCAGCTTCGACAAGACGGTCCTCCAGCAGTGCCGGACCGTCCTGCCGGACCTGAAGGCCGCTTCGACAAGACGGTCCTCCAGCAGTGCCGGACCGTCCTGCCGGACCTGAAGGCCTTCTGGCTGGTCGCCTTCAAGAAGGACCCCGCCACCGGCCGACCGGCAATCGAACTGGGCAAGGTCATGGAAACGCTGAAGACCATCGGCGCCGCCGGCCTGAGCGTGAGCGCCGCCAGTGCGGAACTGGCCCAGGCCGTCAGGGAGGCGGGCAAGGAACTGCACGTCTGGACGATCGACGACCCCAAGGAGGTCGGGCCCCTGGTGCGGCTGGGCTGCGCCTCGATCACCACCAACTACCCCGAAAGAATCCGCCAGGCGGCGATGCAGGCAAAGTAGAGAGATAAGGCGTCAGGGACCTTCTTTTCGCCTCCCGGTAACCGCGATGACCAGCAAAGGCTCCTGACGCCTTTTTCCTTCGGGCAGGGCGCGTTTCTCCTTGACACTCCTACCGGCTGAAGTAAGATTTCTTAGGGTATGAATGGCGCCGCAGGAGGAGCCAAGTATGAGAGTGACTGACAAGGGCCAGGTGACGATCCCCATCGGCATTCGCCGGAAAGCCGGCCTCTTGCCCAACACGGACGTGGAGTTCGTCGTCAGCGGCAAGCGCGTGATCCTCAGGAAGTCCGGCAAGGCGCGGCGGGGCCGCAGCCTCGTGGCCGCGATGCGCGGCCGGGCGACCAAGCGCTTGTCCACCCGCCAGATCATGGCCCTGACGCGGGGTGAGTGATGGCCGAAACGATGGTCGATTCCAACGTCCTGCTCGACGTGTTGACCGAGGACCCGGCGTGGTTCGAGTGGTCCAGCCGCTCGCTCGAGGAGTGCGCCGAGGACCATATCCTGGTCATCAATCCGATCATCTATGCCGAGATCTCCATCAGTTTCAACCGCCTGGAGGACCTCGATGCCGCCGTGCCCGAAAGCATGGTCGAACGTCGGCCCATCCCCCTGGAGGCGGCTTTCTTGGCGGGCAAGTGCTTTCTGAAGTACCGCGAGCGCGGCGGGCGGAAACAGTCCATCTTGCCGGACTTCTTCATCGGCGCGCATGCGGCCGTGGAGCGGATGGGGCTGCTGACGCGCGACGCCTCGCGCTACAGGACCTATTTCCCCAAGCTGAAGCTGATCTGTCCCGAATAGTGGACCGGACGGGCACGGGCGTTGTCAGAACGGCCTGGCGGCCGCGCGGCACACCGTGGAGTGGGCGGCACGCCTGCTGGGTAGTTCCGCGGACAGGATACAGCACTGAGTTGACCGTCCGGCGGCGGGCGGGTGCACTGGCGGCATGACACGCTTGGGCAGGACGGGGGCTGCGGGTTGCCCGCATCACCTCACCCAGCGGGGCACCCGAGGACTCCCACTCCGCGAGGGCTGGCGCGGCCAACTGCGCCGCTGTCGGGAGACAGAAAGCCCTCACCGAGACAGGGGCCTGACGCCTTCTCTCACTTGCCGCCGCCGAATTCGGCGAAGAGTTTCCGGGCCAGGGGGAACGTGGGGCTCTGCGGTTGTTTGTCGAGGCAGTAGGTGACCACGCCGTCGCACTTGCCGTCGCGCCGAGACTGTAGGCACAGGCGGAGCCACTGGGCGATGCGGTCGGGGGTCGCCGGGTCGCCGTGGCGCAGGCGAAACTCGTACTCCACCCCCGCCGTCATGACGATGAACGGGACGTGGAACCGGCCCTCGCCTTTCTTGGTGGCGGGGCCGAACCCGGACTCGAACGCCCCCCGCCGGTCAACCTGCCACGGACCGCGCGAGCCGAAGTCCGCCGCCAGCTCGAGCCCCTCCGCCTCAAGACCGCTCAAACGCCAGCGGACAGGGAAGTTGCTGACACCCTTCTTATCGAATAATCGGAATGCAATATTGACGCCGGCTTTGCCCCGCACCGCGCTTGTCACATCCACCGCCACGTCGCGCCAGGCGGCCGCGCCGCCGGCCGCGTCTTCTTCCCAGACGACCGCCCCGTCGATGAGCAACTGCTTGAAGTGGTAGCCGGCGGTCGGCCCGGTAAAGGTGTCGCGCTCGCGGAAGCGAAGGACGCAGCAGCGAAGGCGATAGCGGTCGGCGGGAAGGACCTTGGCCGGTTGGGCGGCCATCACGAAGTCGCCCGCCTCGGAGGGCGTGTCCGAGGGGAAACTGAACTCGCCGGGCATTGCGGCGGCCTGGTCGTTCAGGACGGCCCACGCGCGCTCGATCTCCTCGCGGTCCTGGGGATAGGCGACCACCACGCCGTCGATGACCTCGCGGTAGTCGTCCACGAATCGGCGGTTGATCTCATCGAAGTACATCAGCGGCAGGAAGGCCAGGCGCGCATTTGTGCGGTGGGCCCGCGCCTGCATGTCGCGCACATACGCCGGCGTAAAGAGCCGGTGGTTGGCGTAGAAGTCGTCGATGACCCACGCCGTCAGGTTCGGGTGCCGGAGCGAGAGGCGCGCGATCTCCTCCGCCCAGCGCCCGTAGTCCAGCCGGAACGGCTCGCCATACAGTGTGCCGTACTGCGGCGGGCTTTCCGACGGGGGCACCAGGTACACCCAGACCTCCAGGCCGGCCTCGGCCGCCTTGGGCAGAAACGCCTGGAGGTCGTCCCAGTCGGTGGGCGCGTGCCAGATGAGCCAGTAGTACGTGGTGACGCCCAGTTCCTTCAGGCGCTTCACCATCGCATCGACGTCTACGCGGCCATCAGGGCGGCGCAGTTCCGAGTTGTAGTCCGCCAACCTGTCAAGCACTAGCGAACCCCGCCCACTCGTTGTCTGAACGGGCCGCTCGCCCTGGGTCGGCGCCGATGCGCACGCCGCCCACAGGGCGGCCAGCCCGCACAGCCAACATCTCCTAAACGTCTGCATGCGTCTCTTATAGTGGGGCAGACCGCTTGGGTCAACCCATTTCCGGGAGGGCAGAAGGTGCCAGAGGCGGGGAAGGCGTCCGATACCGTTTTCTAGTACCTGTTGTACGGATTCCCTTGCTGATCGGCGTGAGCGTCCGTCAGGTCAACGTAGAAGCGCCCCGTGGTTTCGTTGTACCACCACCCGCCGTCGGCGTCGCCGGGGGGGAACTGCTCGTCCGCGCCCGAGGCGGCGCGGATGACGGCCGAGTTGGTGATCGGATTCGGGGGCATCTGCTCGATGTACGGGCCGAAACGGTACTCGGTACTACGGGTAGCGGAGACCTGGCCCTGAGAGTTGGTGGGCATGGTCATCTGCCGGCCGAAATCGGCCGCGGTGGGCAACGTGACATGCTCGTTGCGGTAGACCTCGATGTGGACCCGGATCTTCGAGAGGTTTTCCTTGAGGTTCGTCTCCCGCGAGATGGTGGTCACGTCGCTCAGCCTGGGCACCACGATGGACGCCAGGATGCCAAGGATGATGACCACGATCAGGATTTCGACGAGGGTAAATGCCGCCTTCGCCCGATACATGACTTCTCTCCCCGCCCCCCAAAAAACAGTGGCGTTGCCCGGGTCAGGACCGGGTTGCTTGGCGTGCGGCATGAGATAGCATGCCGGTAAAACGTGCCCCGTCAAGCGCCTGGCCCCTGATACTACTTCGGCAGATTTTGGCAATCGCTAAAGCATTTCTTGACAAGAGGTTATCTGCTGGCATCCGCGACAGGATACCGCAAGGTTCGCCTCCTGAGTTGCAGTACGATGGGAGAATCCGTGCGGAAAATGCATCCCTGGCGGTTTCCCGTTGTGCCGCTCGCCGCAGGGTGATAACCTCAACCTGACCGGGAAGCCGTAGAGGGCCGAAACACGCAGGAATCGAGGTGAACGATGAACGTCCTGGTATCGTCACTCACGCTGGCGGGGCTGGCCCTGGTGGCCGCGGGGGCACTGGCTGCCGAGGGGCCTTCGCCGGCGGCCCCGCGGGGCATTCCGGCCCCCCTGCCAGACCATCCGGGCAACGTCTTCCTGGCGGGCGAGGCCGTGACGGTCCCCGTGCCCGCCAAGGACGGCGCCGCCTGGGAGGCCGTCGATTACGAGGGCAAGAAGGTGGCGGAGGGCAAGGTCGTCGGCGGGCGGGCGGCCGCCGGAACGCTCGGCGCCGGCTGGTACGAGATCCGCTGGACCGCCCACGACGGCGGCGCCGCCGGGCAGGTCGCGGCCGGAGTTCTGGCGCCGCTCAAGTCCCCGACGCCGAAGCGCTCGCCCATCGGACTCGACGTGGCGATGGCGTGGTTCTACCCGGAGGCCAAGATGCCCGCCGTCGCGAACCTCTGCACCCTCGCGGGGATCAACTGGGTCCGCGACCGGCTGAACTGGGCCGAGATGGAACCCGAGCGCGGCCGCCTCTCCCCGCCGGGCACGAAGTACGACGCCTCGGCCCGCCTCCAGTCGGCGGCGGGACTCCAGGTCCTCCAGGTCGACCACATCTCCCCCGCCTGGGCCAACCCCGACACCAAGCGGTTCCCGACAGACCTGCGCGACGCCCACCGTTTCTGGCGCGAGATGGCCAAGCGCTGGGCCGGGCAGGTGGCGGCCTTCGAGCCGTGGAACGAGGCCGACATCGACGCCTTCGGCGGCCACACGGGCGCCGAGATGGCCTCGATGCAGAAGGCGTCGTGCCTGGGCCTGAAGGCCGGGAACCGCGACGCGATCGGCTGCCTGAACGTCTTTGCGCTCGCCCAGAAGGCGATCCTCCGGGACCTCGACGCCAACCAGGCATGGCCGTATTTCGACACGTTCAACCTTCACCATTACGCGCCGACGGACCAGTACCCGGGTATCTACGCCGAGTTCCGGGCCTCGAGCGCCGGCCGCCCGCTCTGGGTGACGGAGTTCGCCGTGCCCGTCCCGTGGTCGGGGGACGAGAAGCTCAAGGAGCCGAGCGGGGGGGATCTGCGGGTCCAGGCCCAGCGCGTCGCCCAGGTCTTCGCGGCCAGCCTGCACGAGGGACCCGCGGCCTCGTTCTACTTCCTGCTGCCGCACTACGCGGAGGGCAAGACGCAGTTCGGCATCATCCGGCCGGACCTCACGCCGCGGCCGGCATTCGTGGCCCTGGCGGCCGTGGGGCGATTGCTGGCGGACGCGAAGCCGCTCGGCCGCCTGAAGAACGCCCCGCAGAGCGTGCGAGCCTACCTGTTCCGCGCCAAGCCCGACGGCCAGGACCGCGAGGTCCTCGTCGCGTGGACGAAGGCGGGCGAGGCCGACCTCGCCGTGCCCGCCGCACCGGAGTCGGCGCTCGATCACCTGGGCCGCCCCATCGCCGGGGCCGGCGCCACGCTGAAGCTTTCAGGCGCTCCCGTCTTTGCGGTCTTCCCCGCCGGGACGGCCGCGAAGATCGTCCTCGAAGCGCCGCCCGCGCCGGCGCCGAAGCTTCCGGGCGAGCCGTCGCCGGTGGTCCTCCAGGCCGCCTGGCCCAAGGAGCGCCGGGCGCTCGACAAGTCGGCGTACCGCCTCGGCACCTCGAAGGTCGAGACGATCCCCGTATATGTCTACAACTTCTCCGAGCAACCGGTCGAGGGGAAGCTGAGCACGGCCATCCCCGAAGGGTGGCACATCCAGCTCCCGGCCCGGGTGAAGGTCGGCCCGGGCGAGAGGGTGGAGCTGGCGATGGTCGTCAACTGCCGCGCCGCCGCCTCGCCCCAGACGCAGACGATCCGCATCGCGGGTGACTTCGGCAAGGCGGGCAAGCCGGTCCTGGCGATCCAGATCCTGCCCGAATCAACCAGCGCCCGGTGAATACGACCTCTCGCCTTATTTCGCCCCCGGTGAATACACCGGGGGCATCATACACCCGGGGCTGCTTTACCCAACGCCCACCTTGGCCCTTCGCGGCGAAAAACTCTTGGGGTTTCCGGGCAGCGCGTATATCATTGTCGAGCGTAAAGCGGGCCACGAGTTTGGGGTACGTTACAGGTGAGCGAAGAAACTCTAGCCGTGGGCAAGGACCGCGCGGCAGTTCATCGCGAGATCAGGGAGCTGACGCTCCTTTTCGAGATCAGCCAGACGCTCGACCGCGTCCTGGATGTCCGCGACGCCGTCGGCCCCGTGCTCCAGGCGATGGCCAGGCACATGGGGATGATGCGCGGCACGATCGCCCTCCTGAATCCCGACACCCGGGAGATCTTCATCGAGGCCGCCTATGGCCTGTCGGCCAGCCAGCAGGGGCGCGGCCGCTACAAGCTCGGCGAAGGCGTCACGGGCAAGGTCGTGGCCACGGGCCGGCCGGCCGTGGTCCCGCGAATCTCCGAAGAGCCGCTGTTCCTGGACCGCACAGGCGCCCGCAAGGGCGTGAACAAGGCCGACATCTCCTTCATTTGCGTCCCCATCAAGCTGGGCACGGGGACGATCGGCGCCCTGAGCGCCGACCGCCTCTTCGCCGACGGCATCTCGTTGAAGGAGGATCTGCGGCTGCTGTCGATCATCGCCTCGATGATCGCCCAGGCGGTGCGCCTGCGGCAGTCGGCCCAGGCCGAGCGCCAGCGCCTGATGGAGGAGAACCTGCGGCTCCAGGAGGAACTCAAGGACCGCTTCCGCCCCGCCAACATCATCGGCAACGCCAAGACGATGCAGGTGGTCTACGACCTCATCGCCCAGGTCGCGCCGTCCGACACGACCGTGCTCCTGCGCGGCGAGAGCGGCTGCGGCAAAGAACTCGTCGCCCACGCCGTCCATTACGCGAGCGCCCGCGCCGCCAAGCGCTTCATCAAGGTCAACTGCGCGGCCCTGACCGAGACGCTGATCGAGAGCGAACTCTTTGGCCACGAGAAGGGCGCGTTCACCGGCGCCATCGCCGAGCGCAAGGGGCGCTTCGAGCTGGCCCACGGCGGGACGATCTTCCTCGACGAGATCGGCGACCTCTCGGCCGCCACGCAGATCCGCCTCCTTCGGGTCCTCCAGGAGAAGGAGTTCGAGCGGGTCGGCGGGAACGAGACCATTAAGACCGACGCCCGCGTCATCGCCGCCACGAACCGCCACCTCGAGCAGATGGTCGAGCAGGGCAAGTTCCGCCAGGACCTCTATTACCGCTTGAACGTCTTCCCCATTCACATCCCGCCCCTGAGGGAGCGCAAGACCGACATCCCCCTCTTGGCCGACTTCTTCGTCGACAAGTACAGCACGCTCCACCACAAGAGCATCAAGCGCATCTCCACGCCGGCTATTGATATGCTGATGAGTTACCATTGGCCGGGCAACGTCCGCGAGCTCGAAAACTGCGTCGAGCGGGCCGTCCTCATCTCGGGCGACGACGTCATCCACGGCCACCACCTCCCGCCGACGCTCCAGACCGCTGAGGCCACGGGAACGCCGCCCCCCGGCAACCTCGATGCCGCCCTCGACCGGCTGGAGCGCGAGATGCTCCTCGACGCCCTGAAATCCTCGCGCGGCAACATGGCGAAGGCCGCCCGGGCCCTCGGCATCAGCGAGCGCCTCATGGGACTGCGGGTCGCCAAGCACGGCATCGCCCCCAAGCGGTTCCGCACAACAAGGTAACCGACAGATCCGATTCCTACCGAACGGTAACCTCACCGGCAGCAGCGCATGCCGCCGGCCGTACGAAAAGTGAAGCGTAAATGCAGCAACTGTAAGTTATTATGGATCCTTCCCCAGGCGATCCTCCCTCTTGGCATCGCCCTTGCTCTGCCCCTATCCGTGCGAATCCGCAAGACCGGGTGTTCCGGTCTGGCGGCCTTGCCTGAGCGGCGTGGAGGGAGGAAACAGCTATGAAGGTCGACACGGGCGACACGGCGTGGGTCCTGGCCGGGGCGGCCCTCGTCATGCTCATGACGCCCGGCCTGGCGTTCTTCTACGGCGGCCTGGTGCGTAGGAAGAACGTCCTCTCGATCCTCATGCAATGCATGATGATCCTCTGCCTCATCAGCCTCCAGTGGGCCCTCGTCGGCTACAGCCTCTCCTTCGGACCCGACTGGAAAGGCATCATCGGCGGACTCGACTGGATCGGCCTGAGGGGCGTCGGGGCGGAACCGAACCCGGACTACGCGGCCACGATCCCCGCGAGCGCGTTCATGATCTTCCAGGCGATGTTTGCCGTGATCACGCCCGCCCTCATCCTCGGCGCGTTCGCCGAGCGGATGCGGTTCGGCGCGTTCTGCCTCTTCTCGCTCCTCTGGGCAACGCTCAT
>JAPLML010000588.1 GCA_026387055.1 Planctomycetota bacterium
CGGCCTGAACCGCGACGACGGCGTGTTCCTCTTCGCCCAGCAGAAGGCCGTCTTCATTACCACGGGCACGTGGGACGCCCGCAGCCTCCAGGAACAGGCGAAGGGGAAGTTCACGGTGGGCGTGGCGGAGTTCCCGTTGCCGCTGCCGACCGACCCCGAGTTCGGGCCGGTGGTCAAAGGCCCGATCTACGAGAAGCCGCTGACGGGGGCGTGCTTCGGCGTCGTGCGCACCTCCAAGTGCCCCGACGTGGCCCTGGACTTCCTCCTGTTCCTCGCGTCGAAGCGAGCCAATGAGAAGCTGAACATGTACTTCGGCTGGATCCCCGCCATCCGCGATACGAAGAAGGACCGCCTGCTGGAGGACTTCGAACCGCACCTCGAGGGCGTCTACGCCGCGATGAACATGAACCTCGGCGGCGAGACGTACATCAAGTGGGGCCAACTCTTCTCCAATTACAAGGTGAACCCCGAGTACTCCATCAGCGACATGGCGAAGGACTTCAAGCACGAATACGTGGAAAGGGCCGATCGCGACTGGAAGGAGCTCCAGAAGCAGTGGCGCGACGGCGCCCAGGCGACGGAGCAGTTCCTCGCGGGCATCCGGTCGCGCGCCCTCGTGGCCCGCGGTGAGGAAGCCGAGGGCGAGTGGATCCGGTACCGCGTCATGACCGCGAACCGGCAGATGCTGCTGGACCTCCAGCATGCGCGCCTTCTCGACCTCCTGGCGAAGGGGCCGGACCCGCAGGACGTCGGGCCCTACGAGTACACGCCCCACGCCCTCCAGGCCCTGCGCGAGAGAGTGGCGCGCGAGAGCGGGGGCGGCCGGCCATGACCCCCAAGACCGTCCGCTGGACGAACGTCCGCCATCACTGGGAGATCTACCTCTTCGTCATCCCGACGATCGTACTCATCGGGCTATTTCAATATTACCCGGCCGCCAGCGGCATCTTCCACAGCTTCTTCCGCTGGAACGGGGCCGACATCAGCGACTGGGTCGGCTGGGAGAACTACGCCGACATCGTCGTCAACGGCGACTTCTGGACGTCGTTCAAGGTGGCCTTCATCCTGGGGGCGTGGAACATCGTGAAGATGGTCCCCGCGCTGGCCGTGGCGGTGTGCATCCACCGCGTCGCCAGCGCCCGGATGCAGTTCTTCTACCGCATCCTGTTCGTCATTCCGATGGTCATCCCGGGGCTGGTGATCGTGCTGATCTGGCGGTCGTTCTTCTTCGAGGCCACCGCCGGGTACCTCAACCAGTTCCTCGGGGCGACGGGCCTCGGCGACGTCCTGGTGTGGCTGGACGGCCGGCTCGGGTGGGACGGGGTCTTCAAGGCGGGCGCGAACCCCGCGTGGCTGGGCGACCCGCGCCTCATCCTGGCGGCGTGTGTCATCTGGGGGTTCCCGTGGGTCGGCTCGTTCGCCATCCTGACGTACCTGGCGAAGCTCCAGGCCATCGACAAGCACGTGTACGAGGCGGCGGAGATCGACGGCGTGAGCTGGTGGACGAAGTTCACGCGGATCGAGCTGCCCCTCATCATGGGTTCCATCTACCTCTTGCTGGTATTTGTTATCATTGATACGATCAAGGACGCCGGCATGATCCTGGCGCTGGCGGGCCTGGAGGGCGGGCCGGGCGGCGTGGTCACCGTGCCGGCCCTCTTCATGATCCGCAAGGCGTTCCTGGAGCAGCAGATGGGCTACGCCTGCGCCGTCGGCATCATCCTGACCGCCGTGGTCATGACGCTCCAGAAGGCGAGCGGGCTGATGCTCAAGTGGGAGGAGCTCTCGCCGCGCCAGCGCCTGGCCGTCCGCCTGGCGGCCCTGGCGGCGGGCGCGGCGGTCATCTTCGGTGCCCGGATGCCCCTGGTGGGCGCCGTGGTGGTCCTGGCGGCGCTGCCGTGGGGGCGGGTGTTGGATGGCCTCAAGCGGCTCGTGCGGGGCGCGGTCCAGGGTCTCCGGTCGGCCCAGAGGCTCTCGGCCGAGGCCGTGTCGGAAGAGGCGTTCCGGCGGGCGACCGACCCGGGCCGCCGCCTGCGGCGGCGGGT
>JAPLML010000617.1 GCA_026387055.1 Planctomycetota bacterium
GGCGGTCAGCCGCACGGGACTCATGCCGGAGGTTGGACGCGTGGCAATCCTTACGTATTTTGTCAACGAGCTTCGCGTGGGCGACCGCGCGGCACCGTACTCGATGGTCTCGGCCATCCGCTGGGTGCCTGCTGAAGAAGCAGAAGGCCGTGGAGCTGCGCACGAGCCGTGTTTTCCTCGACCCGGTTGTCAGCCGCGTGCGGATCATGACGGAGCCTGGCAGCGTGGCAATCCTTACGTATTTTGCCAACGAGCTTCGCGTGGGCGACCGCGCGGCGCCGTACTCGATGGTCTCGGCCATCGGCTGGTTGCCTCCCAAAGAAGCGAGAGGCACCAAACCGCCACGCGCCAGCCCGCCCCTGACCGACGTCTTGCCGCCAGGCATGGCCGACGACGAGACTGTCATCAACGAGTGGCTGCGCGAGGACCTCGGCGCCAAGGTCGGCGACACGCTCGAGATGACCTACTACGTGGCGGGGGCGGGATCGCGCCTGGAGACGCGGACGAGCAAGTTCCGCATCCGCGCCGTCGTGCCGATGGACGGTCCCGCGGGCGACCCCGACCTCATGCCCGATTTCCCCGGCCTCGCCGAGGTGAAGAACTGCCGCGACTGGCAGCCCGGCATCCCCCTCGACCTCAAGAAGATCCGCGACAAGGACCAGACGTACTGGGAGCAGTCTCGCGGGACGCCCAAGGCGTTCGTGACCCTGGCAGCGGGCCGGAAGATGTGGGCCAACCGCTGGGGCGACCTCACGGCCGTGCGGTTCGAGGGCAGGAGTGATGAGGCTGGCGTGGATGCACTCACCAGGATGTTAGGCCGGGACCTCGACCCCGCCTCGCTCGGCTTCTTCTTTCAGCCCGTCCGCAAGCAGGCCCTGGCGGCGAGCGGACAGGCGATGGACTTCGGCCAACTGTTCCTCGGTCTCAGCATCTTCCTGATGGCGGCGGCCCTGATCCTGACGGGCCTCCTCTTTGCCTTCAACGTGGAGCAGCGGACCGAGGAGACGGGCACGCTCCTGGCCCTCGGCTTCGAGCCTCGACGCGTGCGGTGGATGATGCTGGTCGAGGGCGGCGCACTGGCCGTCGCAGGCGGCCTTGTCGGCGCCATCGCGGGGCTGCTCTACACGCGCGTGATGCTGTGGGCGCTCGCCACCGTGTGGCAAGGGGCGGTCGGCGGGGCGGACCTCTTCTTCCACGTCTCGCCCGTCACCCTGGTGATTGGCGCTCTGGCCGGCGTGATGGTCGCGCTGGCGGTCATCTGGCTCGCGGTCCGCCGCCAGGGCCGCACGCCGGCGCGGGAACTCCTGGCCGCAGGCGCCGAGGCGGAGCTGCGCGTAGCCCTGCCGAAGCGGGCCGGCTCGTGGCTGGAGGCGGCCATTGCGGCGGTCCTCGGTCTCGCCGGCGCCGCGATCCCCCAGATCGCGGGCACGGCCAAGGGCGAGAAGGGCGCCGCGGCCTTCTTTGCCGCCGGGGCCCTGCTGCTCATCGCGTCGCTGATCGCGTGCCACTGGTTCCTCGGCCGGCTCGCACGCGGCCGCGCAACCGCGCGCCTGACGAGGGGCGACCTCGTCCTTCGCACCGCCACCCGCCGGCGCGGCCGAAGCCTAGCCACCGTCGCCCTGATGGCCTGCGGGGCGTTTCTCGTGATTGCCGTCGGTGCGAACCGCCGCGAAGCCGGCGAGGATGCCCGCCTCCCCTCCTCCGGCACGGGCGGCTTCGCCCTCTTCGGCGAGACCTCGTTCCCGCTCTTCCACAGCCTGGCCGGGGCCGAGGGCCGCAAGGCGTACGGCCTGCCGACCGAGGTAGCCGACCAGATAAAGGTCGTGCCGCTGCGGGTCCACGAGGGCGACGAGGCCTCGTGCCTGAACCTCAACCGTGCCCAGCGGCCGCGCCTGGTGGCCGTGCGGCCGCAGGAGCTCGCGTCGCGCGGTGCGTTCACGTTCGCTGAGACGGTCGATCACCCGGCGAATGAGAATCCGTGGATGCTCCTGGCCGAGCGGCTGGAGGCGGACGTCCTGCCGGCCATCGCCGATGCCAACACGATCACGTGGTCGCTCGGCAAGTCGGTGGGCGACGAGATTCCCTACACCGACCAGTTCGGCCGGACCTTCCGCCTGCGCCTGGTCGGGGCCCTCGCGGGAAGCATCCTCCAGGGGTCGCTTATCATCGCGGAGGACGCCTTTCTCGAGCGGTTCCCGTCGGAGAGCGGCTACCGCATGTTCCTCATCGAGGCGCCGCCCGAGAGCGCCGCCGAGCTCTCGAGCGTCCTCTCGGAACAGCTCTCCGACCAGGGCCTCGCCCTCACGCCGGCGGTCGAGCGGCTGGCGGAGTTTAGCGCGGTCGAGAACACGTACCTGGCGATTTTCCAGGCGCTGGGGGGGCTGGCGCTCGTGCTCGGAAGCGCGGGCCTGGGCGTCGTGGTCTTGCGGAACGTTCTGGAGCGGCGGGGCGAGCTCGCGCTGATGCGGGCCGTGGGCTTCCGGGCGAAGTCGGTCGAGCGGCTTGTCTTCGCGGAGCACTTCGGCCTGCTGGCGGCGGGCCTGGCGATAGGCGTGGCGGCGGCGCTCCTGGCCGTCGCCCCGGCGCTGTCCTCGTCCGGCGCGTTCCCGTACCTTTCCCTCGGCCTCACGCTGGCGGCGGTGGCCCTGGTGGGCCTGGTGTGGACCTGGATGGCGACCCGCTTCGCCCTTCGCGGCCCGCTTTTGGCGGCGCTGCGGAACGAGTGATGGTCTATCCGGCCACCTCCGCGCGGGTGGCACGGTCCCGCGCCGTTGCGTGGCCGTGCCACCCGGGCCGGAACGAAGAGCCTCGACGCGGGTTCAATACATGGGCACAACCGCCGGTTGATTTTATTGCCCGCGGCCTATAAGATTCCTCGGTCGGTTGCCGGGGTCAGACCCTGGAAAGAGCGGGTCTGGCCCCTTTTTGCGGGGATAGGCGATGCACTTGGTGTGGCGGGGCATCCCGGTGCTGCTGGCGGTCGCGTGTGCGGCCTCGCTCACGGTCTGGCTCTCGTGCGACCCGGCGTGGAACGTCAAGGAGCGGTCCGAGCGGGCGGCGAAGGGCGGCGCGGCCCTCTTCGAGACCAAGTTCCCCGGCCAGTT
>JAPLML010000266.1 GCA_026387055.1 Planctomycetota bacterium
TTGTCGTAGTTGACCGCCTCGACCTTGAGCATGGCGAAGTACCGCTCGTCGTTCTTGGGCGGGCGGATCTGGCCGGCCACAATGTGACCGGTCCGCAGGCCGAACCGGCGGATCTGGCTCGGGCTGACGTAGATGTCGTCGGGCGACGGCATGTAGCTGTAGTCCGGCGACCGTAGGAATCCGAAGCCGTCGGGCAGCACCTCCAAGACGCCCTCGCCGAACATCAGGCCGCTCGATTGGACCCGGTTCCGCAGGATGTGGAACACGAGGTCCTGCTTCTTGAGGCCCACGAAGTCGGGGATGCTCTCGGTCTTGGCGATGGCGTGGAGCTGGGCCACGGTCATCTTCTGGAGCTCGGCGATGTGGAGGTCGCTCCGCTTGGCCGCCTCGTACCGGGTGTGGGACTCCTGGTCGAAGCCGTCGGCCTCCGCCGTGGCGGCAGGGGGCGCGGGCGCGGGGGCCGGCGGCGGGGACGGCGCCGTGGCGGCCGCCGTCGTTTCGGGCTCGGGGTCCTTTTCCTTGGGGCGGACGGTCGCCCGCGCGGGTCGGCTGGCTCTGGGGGTACTCGGGGTCTTGGCCATGTCGGCTATTCCTCTTTCTTCGGACGGGCTGGGTCTTCCGTCAGGCTTGGACCTGTGGGTTATGGTAGGGGTTCAGCAATCGGTCGGTGCCTCGGCCTGTTATTTCACAACGCGCGAAAGAATCGTACGGATCTGTTCAACGGTGTGTTTGGGAGAGGTACTGTTGTCGACTATGTAATCGGCCCGGTCCTGTTTGACCTTTAGAGAAAACTGAAGGGCTTCCCGCCGAACGACTTCGGAAGGGTCCCACCCCCGGGCCTCGGCGGCCCGGACCCGGCGAACCTCCTCTGGCGCGCTAATATATACCATAACGGTGCACAGCTTGTCCAGCCCTTTTTCCAGAATTAGCGCCGCATCCAGGACCACGGCCGGGGCGTCGGACCGCCGGGCGTCCTCCACCGCCCCGCGCACCCGCTGCCACAATTCGGGGTCGACGATGGCCTCCAGGGCCTCCAGGTTCTCGCGATGGGCGAAAGCCCGCTCGCCGAGCCGGCGGCGGTCGATTTCGCCGTCCGGGCCGAGGACGCCGTCTCCGAACCGTTCCCGGATGGCTTGGCGTATCCTGGGGTCGCGCAATAGCTCGTGTCCAAGGCGGTCGGCGTCAACTCCCTTGCAGCCCAATTTCGTGAATTCGGCCGCCACGAAGGACTTGCCGGACCCGATCCCGCCCAGGAGGCCGATCACGGGGGGGAGACCGGATTGCGGATTGCGGATTGCGGATTGCGGATTGCGCCGTTCCTTACGCATTTCACATTTCACATTTCGCATTGGATTTCAAACGCGCCCAGCAAGCTGGGCGGCTAAATGTTGGTCGCCGTTGAATCCGCAATTCGCAATCCGCAATCCGCAATCAATTCACTCCGCTTCCATCCAGTTCTTCCCGCTGGCCACGTGTACTTTCAGCGGCACCTTGAGGTCCATCGCCCCGGTCATCTCGCCGACGATCCAGGCGGTTTCCTCTTCAAGCTGGCGGCGGGGCGTCTCGAAGATGAGCTCGTCGTGGATCTGGATCAGGAGGGTGCTCGGTCGTCGCTCGCGCCGGCCGCGGCGCCAGATTTTCACCATCGCCACCTTGATGAGGTCGGCCGCCGAGCCCTTGATCACCGTGTTGACGGCCGTCCGCTCCGGGAACGTCAGCCGCTTGGGGTCCATCTGGGCGATCCCCTCGATGTAGCGCCGCCGCCCGAGGATCGTGGTGACGTAGCCGTCGCGCTTGGCCTCTTGGAGCACGCGGGCCGTAAACTCCCGCACGCCGCGGTACCGGGCGAAGTACTCGTCGATGAACCGGTCGGCCTCGCCGACGCTGATCCCCAGGTCCCGCGACAGGCCGTAGGCGGTCTTGCCGTAGATCAGGCTGAAGTTGACCACCTTGGCCGTGCGGCGCATGTCGCCGGTGACCTCGGCCTCCGTCACGCCGTAAATCTGCGCGGCCACGAAGGTGTGGATGTCGCGGTCCTCGGCGAAGGCCTGCACGAGGGCCGGGTCGCCGCTGTAGTGGGCGAGCATCCGGAGCTCGATCTGCGAGTAGTCGGCCGCCAGGAGCACCCATTCCGGCCGGCCCGGCACGAACGCGCGCCGGATCTGCCGGCCTTCCTCCGTCCGGATCGGGATGTTCTGGAGGTTCGGGTCCGACGAGCTCAGCCGCCCGGTGGCCGTCACCGTCTGGTTGAACGACGTGTGGAGGCGGCCCGTCTCGGGGCCGACCAGTTGCGGCAGGGCATCGACATACGTGCCTTTGAGCTTCGCCAGTTGCCGGTATTCCAGGACGAGCCGCGGCAGGGGATGGCGCGACGCCAGTTCCTCCAGCACGTCGGCGTCGGTCGAGGGCCGGGACCGCGTGGCGGTGCGCTTCAGCGGCCGGAGGCCGAGTTCCTCGAAGAGGACCGTCGCCAGTTGCTGGGGCGAGTTGATCGAGAAGGCGTGTCCCGCCGCCGTGTGGATCCGGTCCTGGAGCTGCGCCAGCCGCCCCTCCAGGTTCGCCGAGATGTCGGCGAGCACCGACGTGTCGACGGCCACGCCCGCCTCTTCCATCGCCGCCAGGACCGGCACCAGCGGCATCTCGACGTCGCGGGCGAGGCCCGTCAGGCCCTTCTCCGCCAGCTCCTTCCCGAGCGCCTCCTTCAGGCGCCAGGTGATGACGGCGTCCTCGACCGAGTACTCCGCCACCTGCTCGATGGGGCAGGCGTCCATGGTCCGCTCGGCGTGCTTCTCGCCCAGGAGGTCCTTCAACGGGATCTTCCTGAAGCCGAAGGAGTCCAGGGCGAGGGCGTCGAGGTTGTACTCCCGCCGCCCGGGGTTCGAGAGGTAGGCCGCCACCATCGTGTCGAAGATCGGCTCGGCGAGCTCGATCCCCGCTCGCCGGCACACGAGCATGTCGTACTTGACGTTCTGGCCGACGAGGAGGCGCGCGGCTTGACCGGCCCCCGCTGCCAGGCGGGGGCCGGCGCTTTCGCCGGTCTCGAAAAGCGTGGCGCCGGATTGCCGGGTGGCATGCCCGCGCCGCTTCTCGCGTGGGCATGCTTCGCCATCGGGAGCCGCCTGACCAGGCGCCGGCGGCGTGGGCATGCCCCCCGGGGTCCTGCCCTCCAGCATCGGCCCGAGTGCCGCCTTGACATCGTCAAGGTTGAGGCACCGCTCGCGCTCCGGACCCATCAGAGGAACGTAGTACCCCTCGTCCGCCGACCACGCCAGCGACAGGCCCACGAGGAGGGCCTGGCCCGGCACGAGGCTCGTCGTCTCGGTGTCGAACGCGAAGGCGGGTTGGGCGGCGAGGTCCTTGGCCAGCGCAGCGAGCGCCTCCGGCGTGTCGACAATATGCACGCGGATCTTGCTCGGCCCTGCGGCGCCGCTCGCCTGCTCGAACTCCTCGATGAACTTGTTGAAGCCCAACTCGCGGAAGAGGCCGACGATCCCCTCGCGGTTGAACGACGTGGGCGTCCGGCATGTCGCTACATCAATGTCGATCGGCGCCTCGGCGCTCAACCGCACGAGGGCCCGGCTGCGGAGGGCGTCCTCGCGGTGCGCCCGCAGGCTCTCGCCGACCTTCCCTTTGATCTCGTCGGCGTGCTCGAGCAGGTTGTCGAGCGACGCGTATTCGGCGATGAGCTTCGTTGCGGTCTTCGGCCCGATCCCCGGCACGCCGGGGATGTTGTCGGAGGCGTCGCCCATGAGCGCGAGCACGTCGACCGTCTGGAGCGGCTCGACGCCGCGGCGCTTGCGGATCCCCTCGGCGTCGAGGTGCTCGAACGTCTTGGTGTCGAGCATCGTCACGCCGGGGCCGACGAGCTGCTCCAGGTCCGTGTCGCGGCTGCAGATGACCACCTCGTAGCCGGCCTTCTGCCCGCGCTCGACCATGGCGGCGATGCAGTCGTCGGCCTCGAAACCGGGCGCCTCGACCGCCGGAATCCCCATGAGCTTGAGGATTCCGTGGGCCCGCTCGACCTGCGGACGCAGGTCCTCGGGCATGGGTTGGCGCTGGGCCTTGTAGTCCGCGTAGGCCGCGTGGCGGTGGGTGGGACCGGGCATGTCGAAGCAGGCGACCAGGCCGTCGGGCTTCTCCTCGCGCAGAATCTTGAGGAGCGTGCTCACGAAACCGTACGTGGCGCCCGTGGGCTCGCCTTTCGGGCTGGAAAGACCCGTGATGGCGTAGAAACTTGCATACAACTGCCCGTGGCTGTCGATAATATAGAGTCGTGGGGGCATGATCCGCCGGCGGTACGTGTGGGACATCCGTCATTAGACCGTGCCGCTGGAGCGGGTGTCAAGCGCCGAATCGGGCGTCGGCCTGGGCCCGAAAAACGCGCCCAGCAAGCTGGGCGGCCAAATGATGTTGCGCCAAGCTCAGCCATGCCCATTTAGCCGCCCAGCTTGCTGGGCACGTGTTGTTGGCTGCCCGACCGGCACACGCCTCGCATGAGCAGGCTTTTTTTGTTGACAAAAGTGTCCGCCAA
Organism: Planctomycetota bacterium; assembly: GCA_026387055.1. Taxonomy (GTDB): domain Bacteria; phylum Planctomycetota; class Phycisphaerae; order FEN-1346; family FEN-1346; genus JAPLML01. The sequence goes on from JAPLML010000266.1 coordinate 4,532, forward strand.
ATCTAGGGTTAGCCGTAGGTTCGGAGGGAGGTCCGGCCTGAGGGGCCGTACGTTCCTGCCTCACGTGCCTGCCGTTGGTGCCGCCGTCCCTCAAGGGCCGTGCATCCGCTAGAATCGGAGGATCATGGATGGCCAGGCGAACGATTCGGGCTCAACGCGCTAGTCCGTATCTTCTGTATCTGGTGATCGCGTTTTCGCTGCTGACGGTGGCGGCCGCCGTCGGCTGGGGCTGGATGTACAGCCTGAAAAACCAGGACGAGCAGTTCGCCTTCGGCCGCAGCCGCGTCGAGGCCCCAGGCGCCAACGTCCAGGAGCTTTGGCGGCAGGTGGCCGAGGGCCGCATCGAGAAGGATTCCTTCTACGATGAGAAGGCCACCGACCTCTATGACATGGTCCTGGCTCAGAAGGACCTGGCCGACAAGTATCGCTTCGAGATCACGCAGCTCAGCCAGCGGCTGATCGGCGATGACTTCGGCACCCAGCAGGGGCTCCAGCTTCGGCAGAGCGTGGCCGACGCCCTCAAGGGCACCGCCGAGCTCCTGGAGCAGGCCGGCAAGAACCTGGCCGGCAGCTACAAGGTGGGCCCGGAAGGCGCTACCGGCGACGTCAAGATGACCAGCATGCAGGCGGCCATGCACTCCCTCATGCAGCGGGTCGACGCCCTGGTCGCCCAGATCAAGCAGGACGGCACGACCATCGGCACGCTTCAGACCCAGCTCAAGGGCGTGCAGGAGGAGTTGGCCGTCGCCAAGGCCGAGCAGGCCCGCCAGCTTGCCCAGGTTCAGGCGAACCTCCAGGACGAGAAGACCCGCCTCACCAAGGCCCGCGACGATGCCATCGCCCAGAGCAACCAGATGAAAGAGGAGTTGCAGCGCGTCATTGACCGCATGCTCGTCGAGCAGCGCAAGGCGATGGCCGAGAAGGAAAAAATCCAACGCGACGCGAGCGTCCTTCAGAACAACCTCAAGGACGTGACCGCCGTCGTCGCCGAGTTCCGCAAGGTCCCCACCGAGACCGGCGTCGACGGCCACATCATCACCGTGGCGTCGCTCGGCGGCGTGGCGTACGGCGATCTGGGGAAGAAGGACGGCGTCCTCCTGGGCATGCCCTTCTCGATCATGGCCCCGAACGAGCTCGGCAAGGCCGAGCCGCAGCTCAAGGCCCACTGCCGCATCGTCAAGATCATGAACGACTCCTGCGAGCTGAGGATCTTCCGGTCGACGCCCGATAACCCGGTCGTCGCGGGCGACGTGCTCCTCAACCCGGTCTACGACCGCGCCCGGCGCCTGCACTTCGTGCTGGCGGGCAAGATGGACATCAACGGCGACGGCGTCGACGATGCCGAGCAGCTCAAGGCCCTCATCCAGGAATTCGGCGGCCGCGTCGACTCCGGCCTGACCGTGCAGGCCGACTACCTGGTGGTGGGCGAGGAGCCCGCGGTGCCCTCCCAGCCCGGCGCGTCGGCCAGCCCGATGGAACGACAGACCTACGAGGAGGCCCGCAAGCGCTTCATCGAGTACAACGAGGCCCGGGCCAAGGCCGAGAACTTCAGCATCCCGATCCTCAACTTGAACCGATTCCTCGGCCTCCTGGGGCTCGCCGGGCCGGCGTAGAAGAAGGTTCCAGGTTCCGCGTTCCAGGTTCCAAGCGGCCAGGCAGGCGGCCGCTGCGCGCCCGCCGTTCACCTGGCACCTGGCCCTCTTTCAGCCGGAGCGTGATATGCAAATCTCAAAACGTGTCAAAGCCATCGCCCCCTCGATGACCCTCGCTGTCAGCGCCAAGGCCAAGGCCATGAAGGCCGCGGGGGTGGACGTCGTGGGCTTCGGCGCCGGCGAACCCGACTTCCGGACCCCCGAGCACGTCTGCGAGGCCGCCGTCAAGGCCATCCGCGACGGGCACCACGGCTACGTCGTCCCGTCCTCCGGCCTGGCGGGCCTCAAGCGCGCCGTGGCCGATTACCTGAAGCGCGTGTGCGGCCTCTCGTACAAGCCCGAAGAGGTCATCATCACCTGCGGCGGCAAGCACGCCCTGTACGAGGCGTTCCTGGCGACCCTCGAACCCGGCGACGAGGCGGTCCT
>JAPLML010000566.1 GCA_026387055.1 Planctomycetota bacterium
GGCCCATCTCGCGCGTGCCGACGGCCGACGGATCGTCGCGGTCGGCCTTGAGGTCGTACGTCACGTCCTTGCCCTCGGCGATAACGGCGGCGACGGCCTGTTCGAGGCGGCGCGCGGCATCCTTCTCATCAAGGTATTCGAGCATCAGCGCGCCCGAGAGGATGAGGGCCGTCGGGTTGACCTTGTTCATGCCTTTGTACTTCGGGGCCGAGCCGTGTGTCGCCTCGAAGACCGCGCCGTCGTCGCCGATGTTGGCCCCGGGGGCGACGCCCAGGCCGCCCACGAGGCCGGCGCAGAGGTCGCTCAGGATGTCGCCGTAAAGGTTCGGCAGGACGAGGACGTCGTAGAGCTCCGGCTTCTGCACGAGCTGCATGCACATATTATCGACAATGCGATCTTCAAAGGCGACGTCCGGGTAGGCCTTGGCGACCTCGCGGGCCGTCTCCAGCCACAGGCCGTCGGAGTGCTTCATGATGTTGGCCTTGTGCACGGTCGTGACCTTCCGGCGGCCGTGCTCGCGGGCGTAGCGGAACGCGAAGTGGTGGATCCGCCGGGTGGCGTCGATGCTGATCGGCTTGATGCTGATGCCGGTGTTCTCGGGCGGGGTGGCGATCTTCCTGGCGCTCAGCTCGTTGATGACGCCGTACAGGCGCCTGAGCGCGTCCGTGCCGCGCTGGAACTCGATGCCCGCGTACAGATCCTCGGTGTTCTCGCGCACGAGAACCAGGTCGATGTTGTCATAGCGGCTGCGGACGCCACGGTATGTCTTGCACGGCCGCAGGCACGCGTACAGGTTGAACGCCTGCCGCAGGTGGACGTTGACGCTGCGGAATCCCGTGCCGACGGGCGTGGTGATGGGGGCCTTGAGGGCCACGCGGGTCCGCCGGATGCTCGCCATGAGGGCGTCGGGCAGGGGGGTGCCGTACTTGGCAAGGCAGTCCACGCCGGCCTCCTGCACGTCCCAGCGGATGGGCACTCCGGTTGAGTCGATCACGTCGCGCGCCACGGCGGCGAGGTCCGGCCCCGTCCCGTCTCCCGTGATCAACGTTACGTCGTGAGCCATGATGCTCCTTCCCGTGTTGGATCGGACGGACAAGAGGCGGTGGCGAACTGTCCGTCTACGCAGGACTCAAGGGTGCGGCCATGGTATGGCGGGAGGCGGGAAGTTTCAACAGTTTTCGCAGGATGGGCGATCGTGCCGCCCGGCGCCTCACGGCAATTCCCACGTCCGGGCGTCGCCCATGTAGGCCGGGTCGAGGCGGCCGTCGGTCTTGGTGATCGTCAGGTGATCGATCTCCTGGCCGCTCGGGTCGAGGACCTGGAGCGCGAGTTTCCCCCCCTCGACGGTGAAAACGCAGAAGTGGTGTTCGCTGACGGCAAAGGCGTGGCCCGCCATGTGGTAGACGGGGTACAGCCTCGCGCCGCCTCCGCCGGTGGTAATGAAGGTGACCGCATGGTCGCTGTTGGCCGAAATCCGAATGGGCTTGAATCGCTCGTACGAATGGTCGTGTCCCGCCACGACCACGTCGACGCGATGCTTCTCCAGGAGGGGCAGGAGCGTCTGGCGATCGAAGTCGCCGAGGTAGTAGGAATATGGAGTGACGGGCATATGGAACGCTACGAATTTCCAGGTCGCCTTCGTGGCCGCCAAGTCCGCCGCCAGCCACTCGGCCACGTCCTGCCCGTGCTCGTAGGAGTCCAGCACCACCACATGGACGGGTCCGCAGTCGAAGGAGTACCACGTCCGTCCGCCGGGAAAGTCGAACCATCGCCGCAGGTCCTCCGCCGTCCCGTCGTGATTTCCAAGGGCGACGAAGACCGGCAGATGGTCGAGGACGCCGGCGAGCGGCTCAAAGAACTCCGGTTCCCAATCGGAATTGATGTAGCCGTAGTTGACGGCGTCGCCGGTGTGGAGGATGAAGGCCGGGTGAAAGCGGCCGAACTGCCGGGCCATCCGCCGGTGAGTCTCCACGCCGTTACGCGAGTCGCCGTACACAATGAAGGTCAGGCGATCGGCGGTCTCGGGCCACGTCTCGAACGCCGGCGCAGATTCGAGCACAAGCTTCTTCTCCGGGTTATTGATTGCCTCCTCGAGTTTGTCCATGACATCCAGGGGCGGACCTCCCCGCACAAGGCGCTTCTGGACAAGGGTGCCCCATGCCTTCAATTCGTTGGTGCTTATGTTGTCTTTCACCCACTGGGCGATGGGCCCAGGGGAAAAGCGCCTCCAGGGCGGACTCGGTGTGGACGGGCAGGGCTAGCCAGGCGGTCAGAGCCAGGACCGCCACCACGGCCGTGGCGATCCCCAGGTAGCGTACGCGTTTCACCATCACCCCTCCCGTGGAGGAAGATAATCCAGGATCCCGAGCAGCGTGTCAATCCGAAGGTCGGGCGCCAGGCTTGGCGCCACGCGCTCGATCCCCGGGCGCGTGATGAGGACTGTGCGCATGCCGACGCCCTGAGCCCCGACGATGTCCGCCTCCGGATTATCGCCGATCATGACGCTCCGCCCTGCCGCCACCCCCAGGCTGGCGAGCGCCGTGCGGAAGATACGCTCGTCCGGCTTCCGCACGCCGAAGACGGAACTGAAAAGGGCGACCTCGAAGAACTCCGCCAGGGCGAACCGCTCCAGTTGGCGCACCCACAGATACTGCGGCGTCCCCCACGGAGTGTTCGAGAGGAGGCCGAGCCGATAGCCCCGGTCCTTCAGCGCCCGCAACGTCGGGAGCGAATCCTCGAACAGGTGGCCCGGGGCCACCAGCGGCCGTGCGCACGCCTCGGCGATCCGCGGCAGCGTCCGTCCGCTCAGGCTCCGAACCACGCGCCTCAGGCCCATCATGATGCGATGGGCCAGGGCGCTGTCCGGCGGGGCCGGGCGACGCTGGGCGTTGGCCTCGGCCGGTCCGGGCACGGCAAACGCCGGCGGCGGACGCTCGCTCTCCGGCCGCACGAGGCAGCCATACACTCCCCGCAGGCACTGGGTGGCCATCGTGGGCCACCGGGGCACGGGGTAGTCCACCAGCGTGCCGCCGAGGTCAAACAGTACCGCTTCGATGGGGGGCAGGGAGGCCATGGTCACTTAGAAGAAGCGGAAGGAGTAATCCCGGTTGTCCGGATCGAAATCGTTATCGGTGAAGCCCGGGTTGACCGTCAGGTCGTTGTACGAGTAATGACTCTGGAATCCGCCGCCCCAGTCCCAGGCGTCCGTCCGCACGCAAAGGAGGTACTCACAATCAATGTAGATGATCAGGATCTCGCATGGATACGTCTTGTTGTTGGGCAGGACGCGCTTGAACACGTACGCCGGCCTGCCGTTGTCCTGCCGGATGCCCTCAAACGTGAGCTTCAGATCGCCGTTCGCCTTGGCCGCCTCGCACTGGGGGATGACGAGCCGGAGCATGTTCCCCATGCCCGCCACCGTCAGGGGCCGCCGGCTGTGCTTCAGGGCCGTCTTCGAAAGCGGATCGACGCTGACCTTCCGGAACAGGATTCCCAGCAGGCCCGACGGGTGGACGTACGCCTTGTCGTCGTTCACGCCGTCCACGTAGATGACTTCCTGGCCCTTGGTGACCTCCGCGGTCCACTTCAGGTACAGGCTGAACGGCTTGGCGCGAAACTTCATCTGCATGGTCTCGGGTTTGCGGAGGATGCCCCCGATTCTCTCCATCTTGACGAACTGGCACGAGTAGTCGGTCACCCGGTCATCGTGCCATTGGAGGGCCTGGCGGAGGAACTCCAGGGGGTCCGACCTGGCCAGCGGCTCCATCGCCTGCGGGGTCTTCGGGTAGCGGACCTTCTTCGCCGCTTCAATCTGGGCGGAGGTCAGGACCTTGGCGGGCAGGGGAGGCGGCGGGGGAGGGATCTCCGAAGAAGTGGCCGCGGGCAGGGCCGGATCTTTCGCCGCCGCGGCGGCCGCGGGATCTGACTTCGCCGAAGGCGCCGCGGCCGAGAGCGCTGCCCCGAGAAGGACGGCGCAAGCCATTGCTCCCGCCAGGGGGCCGACTCGAACCACGGCCGCGGGCCTTCCGTTCCACTCTATTGGCATGAAGTCCTCAAGCACCTACGACGTCGTCGACACCGGCACGATGCCGCGCGTCAGCAGGATTGGGAAAAGGCTGTACGTCCGTTTCTGCGTCACGTGATGGAACCCGGCGCCATGAAACATCGCCCGCACGTGAGGCGACTCGCGATGCCACACCGCACCGCCTTCGACCCGCGTGATAACGTAGTCATAGACGATGCGGCCGATGAACTGGTCCGGCCACCCGTCCAGCAGGAGCAGGTGTCCGCCCGGCCGCAGCACCCGGAACATCTCTCGCACCACCGCCTCCTGGTGCGGGTAATGGTGGAACGAATTGGCGCACGTGACGGCGTCGAACGCGCCGGTGGCGAACGGCAGATGCTCGCTGTCGCCGACCGTCAACCGCACCGACCCCGCCGACCCGTTCAACTTGAAGCTGGCCTGGTGCAGCATCCTCTCACACAAGTCCAGGCCGACGGCCTGCCAGCCTCTCTGGGCCAGGCGGGCCGCCAGTGCCCCCGTGCCGCACCCGATATCCAGCAGGCGCCCCGGCGGAAGGGCCCGGAGCTCCTTCAGCATCAGGGCGTGCGACGGCTCGAAGAGAAAATGGTTGAGCCAGTGCGCGTCGTACGTCCGCGCCCAGACGCTGAACTCGGCGTGGGCTCTGCGCTTATGATCGTGCACCAAGGCGGTCTACCTTGACGGACTGTCGGCCCTGCGCTCTCCCCGCTTCACGCAGGGAATATCGGCAAACACTATGGCCATTCTACATTGCCGTGAGCGAAATTCCAAGGGGTCGGCCGATATCCGCCCTGCGTAGGCCGGGGCTTCGCCTTGGCCTACAGTCGCTCACGCCCAAGGAAGCGGGATCTCGAAGCCCGTCGTCTTGGCCACTGCCAGCAGCAGAAACCGCATTGCCATGACGAGCAGGATGCCCGCGCATGCGACCAGAAGGCCCTTGTAGACGCGCCCTTCCAGGTAACGGCGACCCTTGGTCACCCCGGCGGATACCGCGGTGCAGCAGACAAAGTCGGCGCTCACGTGGCCGATGAAGAAGACGGCGATGCCGAGCCATCCGGCCGCCGCCGCCCCGGCGGTAAGCACAGCTCCCACCGAGACCCACCAGAGGTACCAGTAGGGATTCGCCACGGTCGCGAGGACTCCCGAGCCGGTAGCCCCGAGCCTCACGCGGTCCCCTTCGGGCGATTCGCCCTCCGCGCGGCGGGTCTGGAGGAACATGCCGATGGCCATCCACACCATGGCCGCGGAGCCGAGGTACCCGATTGTCCCGATGACCCAGACGTTATCGAGCACCGTCAGAAGGCCCACGGCCAGCAGCACCACGACCGGCAGTTCCACGATCCCGTGGCCCAGGGCGACCAGCGGCCCGAACCAGAAACCGTGTCGGCGGGTGCCGGCCAGCGTCACCGCCAGCACCGGCCCTGGCATCAGGGCGCCGGAAAACGCCACAACGAAGCTTGCTCCCGCAATTGCGGCCAACTCCACGACCATCGTGCGCTCCAGGAGGCCAGGAGAATCTTAGCGTCGGTGGGGGAGCTCTGGCAAGCCGGGAGCGAGTTGAACCAGTCAACCGGTTTGGCCAAGCGCCTGTCAACGCAAAGTAGAAATGTCCGGTTTCCCGCAAAGTAGGAATGTCCGCTTTTTCTTGAAGGGCTGACGCCAGGGGTGATCCGCAGGGGGATGCCAGGGCTCAGCGGCGGGGCGGCGGGGGGCCGCGGCCGTAGAGTCCCTGGGTAACTCGGAGGTCGCGGCCCCCCGACGCCCCCGCCGCTGAGCGGGCGCCGCGTTGGGCCCGGCCGCCGTCACCTCATGCCAACGCAGATACCGGTTCCGGAACCGCAGACGCAGCGACCCGTCCAGACGCTCCTCCACGATCACCTTCCCGCCACGCAGCCCACCCGTGATCGACCGCCGCTCCACCTGGTACCTCCTTCCCCCGTGCCGCACCGTGTAGTCGCTC
>JAPLML010000065.1 GCA_026387055.1 Planctomycetota bacterium
GAGAGGGCGAGGCTGAACATCGCCCCGCCGCCGCAAAGGCCCACGGGTTCCCAGGTCTCCGCGGCGAGGGCCGCGGCCGACGTGGCGAGAAGGGCGAAGGCGATCAGCTTTGTGGACATGGTCATACCTCAAGACCTGGAGGCCGCGCCAACGCCGCGGCGGCGTCGCCGGGGTGCGCCGGCCTCGATCTGGCGTGTGCCACGGCCGGCTTGCCCGGCCGTGCCGCGGTCCGCGGCGCCAAGCACGGCCGGACAATCCGGCCGTGGCACACCGGCCGCCGCGCAGCAGTTCGCGGGGGTCAGCCGTTCAGCGTCCACCCGTCGCGGTACTTCTTCTGGATGAACGGATCGGCCTCGGGGCAATGGGCGGCCTTGAGGTTCTTCGAGTCCCACTCCAGCGGCTTGCCCACGCGGTAGGCCACGAGCGCGAGGAGGTTGTGCTCGACGAGGGTGCCGGAGTAATCGAAGTTGCAGAGCGTCTTCTTGTCGCCCTTGGCCGCCTCGATCCACTCCTTGTGATGGCCCTTCGACGGCGGGATGAGGTCCTCCTTCTTGGGCGACTTGTACTGGGTCATGTCGCCGCCGGTCGGCATCAGGATGCGGAAGTCGTAGTCGCAGATCAGGTATCCCTTGTCGCCCTTGTAGATGACGCCCTTGAACATGGCGTCGCTGTCGCGGTTGAAGACCTTGTACTGGGTCAAGTCGCCGCCGGTCGGCATCAGGATGCGGAAGTCGTAGTCGCAGATGAGGTATCCCTTGTCTCACTTGTAGATGACGCCCTTGAACATGGCGTCGCTGTCGCGGTTGAAGACCTTGGACGGCACGCCGGGCTTCTTGCCGCCGTCATACCAGTAGACCTTGACGGCGGGGCGCCAGTCGTTGGCCGGGTGGTCCCATTCGGCGGTCAGCCACGTGGGAAGGGTGTCGGCCGAGACGGGCGAGCCCTCGGCCTTGCAGGTGGTGGGGAAGCGCAGGTCCAGGGCCCACCAGGCCATGTCCATCATGTGGCTGCCCATGTCGCCGATCTGCCCGCTGCCGAAGTCCCAGAAGGGGTTCCACGCGAGGCACCCGCCCATGTAGCCGGGGTTGTACGGGTGCATGGGGGAAGGGCCGATCCAGAGGTCCCAGTTGAGGTGCGGCGGCGGGTCGCCGGCGGCGGGCAGGTGATCGCCGCCGTGGGGCGTGCGGCTGCACCAGACGCGGGCCTCCTGAACCTTGCCGATGGCCCCGCCCTTGACGAGCTCGACCATGCGGCGGTAGTTGTCGGACGCGTGGATCTGCGTGCCCATCTGCGTGGCGACCTTGTCCTTCTGCTTGAGGTACGCCTCGCGGACCGCGCGGGCCTCGTGCACGGAGTTGGCGAGGGGCTTCTCGCAGTAGACGCTCTTGCCGCGGTTCAGGGCCCACACGTTGACGAAGGCGTGGGTGTGGTCGGGGGTGGAGCAGACGACGGCCTCGATGTCTTTCTGTTCGAGACATTTACGCCAGTCGGCGTAGGTCTGGGCCTTGGGGAACCGCTCGGCCGCCTTGGCGAGCGTCTGCGAGTTGACGTCGCACAGGGCGACGATGTTCTCGCCGGCGACGTCGCCCAGGTTCGACCCGCCGCGGCCGCCGACGCCGACGACGGCGACGTTCAGCTTCTCGCCGGGCGATTGCCCGGCCTGAAGGATGCCGGACCTGAGGACCATCAGGCCCGCCCCGGCGACGGCTCCCGCTTTCAGCAGCTCACGGCGTTTCATGGTTCGGCTCCTTGTACGTGTTTCGCGTGCCCCCGTGCATACTCCCCCCTCCCCTTGTACGTGTTCAGCGTCAACCCTCTCCATTTGTACGTGTTTAGCGTCATACCAGATTGCCGGGTGGCACGGCCACGCGCTGTTGCGTGGCCGTGCATGGTCACGTGGGCGAGCAAGCACGGTCACGCAACGGCGCGTGACCGTGCCACCCACGCTAAACACGTACCTCCCTCTACGGGAGAGGGTGGCGAAGCCGGGTGAGGGTGATGGCTGCCCGGCGATCACCCTCACCCGGACGGCAGCCGACACTCTAGAGGCCGGTCGGGCCGCTGTCAAGGAAAGGTTCGGGCGCCCCGCACGGTGCCCGAACCCTGGTGCCGAGCCGTCGCCTGCATCGTGAATAACCGCCGGGCTGGGGCGTCAAAGCTTTTGCATAGATCGCCCTTTCCGGCGGGGGCGGAGCGGTTTGACTTCGCCCCTCTTGTGGGGTAGAGTAACATATCAAGAGTTCGCCCATTGGGGCGGGGGGGAACCATGAAACCTCGCATCATTCGGACCTGGATTCTTGCCGTTTTCGTCTCGGCACTCTCAGCGGCCGTTGCCTCATCCGCACTTGCCGGTCCCATGTTCCGCGGCCTGGGATTTCTGCCGGGCCAGTCCGAGAGCTACGCTACGGCTGTTTCGGCCGACGGGTGTGTCGTTGTTGGCACCGCCCCTTACATGAAGGCGACGACTGACGACCTTGCACCTGGGGTGATTACTCCCTACCTGTACCAGGCTTTCCGGTGGACTCAGGGGGGCGGGATGGTCGGCTTGGGCTTCATTCCGGGCATGAACGACAGCAGAGGCGTGGCGGTTTCCGCCGACGGATCGGTTGTGGTCGGGTCCTGCCGTGACCTCGCCCACAATGCTGGAACGACGGCGCCGCAAGCCTTCCGTTGGACCGCGGCGGGCGGCATGGTCGGGTGCGGGGTGGATTCAACCTCCGCTACAGGTGTCACCGCCGACGGATCTGTCGTATTTGGGAATCGCGTTGACAGTTCGTTTCCCGTTACCGAGAACCCGCCCGGACCGTGGCCTTTCAGGTGGACGGAGGGTTCGGGCACGACCGAATTCCTCGGCTGTGCCTTCGTTAGCGGCGTTTCGGCTGACGGGTCCGTCAAAGCAGGCGTTTCCGCGTCGTTTTTCTACGGAGATGCGGTTCGCTGGTCCCCGACCGGCGAGATGACCCACCTGGCGCATCTTCGGTCTCAGACTTACGCAGGCGCCCGCGCCGTGTCGGCCGACGGGGCGGTCATTGTGGGCACGGAGTCGGACAATAGACTCGGCCCATCCGGCTGGTCCGAGGCTTTCCGCTGGACCGAGGCTGGCGGGGTGGTCGGGCTGGGCTATCTTCCGGGCGGCCTTGAGCAAACTCAGGCCTTTGCCGTCTCGGCCGATGGGTCTGTCATTGTTGGCCGCGGTTCCGTGGGCTATGCTCCTCCGGGGGACGGATTCTCCCAGGCTATCTACGAGGCCTTCATATGGACGCCTGAAGATGGCCTGAGGTACCTGCGCGATGTCCTGATAGCGGAGTGCGGGCTGGACCTCACGGGATGGACTTTGGCCTCGGCCACCGGCGTGTCCGCCGACGGCCGGACGATCGTGGGCACCGGCGTCAACCCGGAGGGCAACACGGAGGCCTGGATCGCCGTGATTCCCGAACCCGCGACGCTTTCGCTCCTGGCGTGCGCCGGCGCGGGGGTGCTCATCCGCCGAAGGCGGCGGTACTAGGATATGCAGTAATTGATTGCTGCCGGCCATTGCATTTCGCCGTTGATTCTGCATTTCGCACTCCGCACTTCCTCGCGGTTGCCTCGCCCGAGGCGAGTCTTCGCCTTCGGCTCCCCGCCGAGAAGCTGTTTCAGAACCGCCCTTCAGGGCGGGGTCGCGCGGCGGGCAGTCTTGCCCGCCGCGAGAATTCGGGCGAGTCCGCGCGGTGGGCAAGACTGCCCACCGCGCTATCTCCGGTTCTGAAACAGCTTCCAAACGCGGCCGGCTTTCATTTGCCGTTTTGCGCCGGCGCGGCTATAAGACAGTGCCGCGAAGGCGCTGTATCGTGAGCCAAGGGGAGCAAGGAGATTGCCTATGACAGGGCGCTCGAATCGTCGTGACTTCCTGAAGAAGACGGCCGTGCTCGCGGCGGCGGGGGTGCAACTGGCCCGGGGGCCGATCGTCCTGGGCGAGGGCTCGCCCAGCGCGAAGCTCGGCATGGTCCTCATCGGCTGCGGAGGGCGCGGCACGACGGCGCACCTGCCGAACCTCGCCCGCGAGCGGCTGGCCGCGGTCGTCGACTGCGATGAGAGCCAGTCGGCCAAGGCCCTCCAGTGGCTGAAGGACAACGCCGAGAAACTCAAACTCGAGAACCTGGACCTCTCGAAGGTCAAGGCCTTCACCGACTACCGCCGCCTGTTCGACGAACTGCACAAGGAATTCGACGCCGTCGTCATCGCGACGCCCGACCACCAGCACGCATTGCCATGTATGATGGCTATCCAGCGCGGCAAGCACGTCTACTGCGAGAAGCCGCTGACGCACAACATCCACGAGGCCCGGGTCCTCGGCGAGGCCGCCCGCCGGGCCGGCAAGGTCGCCACGCAGATGGGCAACCAGGGCCTCGGCACCGGCGGGGACCAGGCCCTGGCCGAGTACCTTCAGGCGGGGGCCATCGGCCGCGTGACCGAGGTCCACACGTGGCACGGGTTCGGCGACCGCTTCGGCGGGAGCTTCCCGCGCCCGCCGAGCGAGCCGGTCCCGGCGGGCCTCCACTGGGACGAGTGGATCGGCCCCGCGCCGCACCGCGGCTATCACAAGCGGTGCCATCCGGGCTATTGGCATGGCTACAAGGATTTCGGCACGGGGTCGCTGGGCGGGTGGGGCACGCACGTGTGGGACGCGATCGACTTCGCCCTGAAGCTCGGGTACCCCACGAGCGTCGAGGTGCTCCAGATGGACGACGCGAGCGAGGAGCGGTTCCCGATCCTCACGACGATCCGCTTCGACTTCCCCGCGCGCGGCAGCCGGCCGGCCCTCAAGCTGTTCTGGTACGAGGGCTGCCGCGTGAAGGGTAAGAAGCTCGGCCCGGAGGAGGACAACGAGGACGTGTCGGGCATCAACCGCCCGCGCCTGGCCGCCGAGATCGAGAAGAAGTACGGCCGCAAACTCGGCGGCGCGGGGTCGCTGCTGGTCGGCGAGAAGGGCGTCATGTACGCCAGTTCGCACGGGGCCGCCCCGCGGATCGTGCCGGAGGAGAAGCACAAGGAGTTCCCGGTCCCGGCCCAGACGCTGCCGCGCGTCAAGGGCGGCATCTGGGGCGACTTCCTGCGGGCCTGCAAGGACGGCGGCGCGACGCCCATCTCGAACTTCGCCGACTTCGCCGGCCCCCTGCTGGAGGCCATGTACGTCGGTCACCTCGCCGTGCGCGCCGGCATCGGCAAGAAGGTCGAATGGGACGGCCCGAACATGAAGTGCACGAACCTGCCCGAGCTGAATCCGTATGTCAAGCGCGAGTGCCGCAAGGGCTGGGCGCTCTAGAAACGGCATGATCCGCAGATTTCGCAGATTTCGCAGATGAGGGGAGGAGGGGAGGAGGCAAAACGGCGATAGTTGTCCTGTTTTCCCCTCTTTGCGCCATCCGCGGAATCTGCGGATCTCCGTTCCGGGGCGAGGAAGATTCCTGGCCAGCGGCGGAAATTGGTTGTTGACAGCTTCCAAAACTGGTGTATGCTAGCCTATTGAAGAGTCCTGGGAATCCGTCCTCCGCGGCGCGAGCCTGGGACGGGGTCGCCGAGTGGCGGCCCAAGGGTCGTCCCTGCTGTAATTACCGGCCGGGGGGCGATCGATAGAGAAGGCCGGCCAAAAAGGAGTACAGCTGTGGCAAAGGGCAAAGTGAAGTGGTTCAATGACCAAAAAGGGTTTGGCTTCATTGAACAGGACACCGGCACGGACGTGTTCGTCCATCACACCAGCATCCAGGGCGAAGGATTCAAAACGCTCGCGGAGGGTGAAGAGGTCGAATTCGACGTGACCCAAGGCCCCAAGGGCGCGAAGGCGGAGAACGTCAGACGCATCACGGCGTAACCAGGCTTTCCATCCTGAGCCCCCGGTTCCTCAGAGCCGGGGGCTTTTTTCTGCGCCGCACGGACGCTTGCCCTTCGCCCTCTCCCTTGATGGGAGAGGGTGGCGAAGCCGGGTGAGGGGGAGCGCCGTGCGGGCCCCACGACACCACGACACGATGTCATTTGACCCGAGCCAGATCCTGGGTTATGTTGTCCTTGGCGGCAGGCGATGCGGGCCGGGTTTCGCTGAAACGCCGAAGGGGTGGGCGTTGTCATTCCGCCTTCGTCCAGACCGTTTGCACCGCCGCTGAGGGGGCTGCGGAACCCGCGTTCTCGGAAAGGTCCGACATGCACCGCCGAATCCTTGCGCTTGCCGCCGCCTTGCTGGTCTGTTCGCCGGCGATCGCCGAGCCGAAGACCCTGATCGTCAGCATCGACGGGTGCCGTCCGGATGCCCTCCAGATCACGAGCGCGCCGAACGTCAAGGCCCTCATCGCCGCCGGCTCGGTAAGCTACGATGCCCGCAATATCCTCCAGTACGGCGACAGCGGGCCGAACTACTCCAGCATGTTGACCGGCACCTGGCTCAAGCACGGGGTCACGAGCAACAGCTCCGATGCCAACGGCTTCCTCGGGAACCATTTCAACCTGTGGCCCCACATGTTCTCGTACCTCGAGGCGTCCGACCCGTCGCTGTTCACCGCCCAGTTCTGCGGCTGGGGCCCGATCAACGAAGGCACGTGGGCCGATCACTATGCCGACGAGGTGGGCGCCCGCGGCGATTCCGGCAACGCCGCCCGCATCGCCACGCTCCTGGCGACCGGCGACCCCGACGTCATCTTCTGGCAGATCGCGGTCGTCGACTCCACCGGGCACTCCAGCGGCTTCTCGCCGACCAGCACGCCGTACCTGAACGCGATCACGACGGCCGACTCGTACTACGGGACCGTCCTGAACGCCCTCCGCGGTCGGCCGGGGTACATCAACGGAACGGAGGACTGGCTCATCCTGACCGTCACCGACCACGGCGGCTATGGCACGAGCCACCACCTGCCCGCCCCGGGCCACGAACTGGAGATCCAGAAGACCTTCTACGTCGCCACGGGCCCGGGCGTGGCCGCGGGGGGGGACCTCGGCCAGCCCCGCGTCTACGACGTGGCCGTCACCGCCATGGCGCACATGGGCCTCGATACCGCCGGCCTGAACCTCGACGGCCTCGTCGTCCCTCCCGAGCCCACGACGCGATGGCGGCTGGACCAGGACGGCAACATCTCGGCGCCGACGAACTGGACGGCGGGCGTCCCCAACGGCATCGGCCACGCCGCCAATCTCACGTTCGTCATCACGGAGCCGCGCCAGGTGACGGTGGACGTTCCCACCACGCTCGGCTCGATGCGCTTCGACAACGCCAACACGTTCACGGTCGCCGGGCCGGGCCCGCTGACCCTGCAGGTGTTGTCGGGGTCCGCCACCCTCTACGTGAACAGCGGCCCTGGGGTCGCCAACCATGTCATCTCGGCGCCGCTCCTGCTGGCGAGCCCGCTCCTGACGGACCACATGGCCGGGGGCCTCCTGACGATCCAGGGGCCGCTCGACAACTCCGCGGGCAAGACTATCCGCAAGGTGGGTTCGGGTCCCCTGACCCTCAGCGGCCCGCAGACCCACGGGCCGGGGGCCACGCTGGCGGTCGACGGCGGCACGGTCAACCTGAACTCCGACGCCGGCACGAGCAGCCTCTGCAACCTCACGGTCAACGTGGACAACGCGGCCCGCGCGGCGTTCGGCGCCACGCAGCACCTGGCGGCCCTGAACCTGGCGAGCGGCCAGTCGCAGCTCACGCCCGGCGGAGCCAAGGTCCTCGTCACCCACGGCCTGGACATCGATCCGGCGGCGGCACGCCTGGACCTCACGGACAACGCCATGATCGTCAGGTACACCGGCGGCACGCCCTACGTGCCCTCGCCGGAGCTCCAGAACGTCAAGCGGTGGCTCGCCTCGGGCTACGCCGGCAGGACGTGGACGGGCAACGGCATCGTCTCGAGCACGGCGCTCGCCGACCCGATCGCCCTTGGCGTCGGCTACGCGCAGAATGACATGCTCTTCCTTCCCTACGACGCGTTCGCCGGCGAGCCGGTGGACTCAAGCACGGTCCTCGTGAAGTTCACCTACCTCGGCGACGTGAACCTCGACGGCTGCGTCGACGACAACGACGTGACGATCATCAACCTCTTCTACGACGGCGGCGCGGTGGACACCCACTTCTGGAGCGAGGGCGACCTCTTCGGCTACGACGGCCGGGTTGATGACAACGACGTGACCGTCCTGAACCTGACCTACGGCCTGGGCCTCGGCGACCCGCTCGGCGGGGCCGTGCCCGAACCGGCGACGCTCGCGCTCCTCGCCCTCGGCGGCTTCGCCCTTCTCGGCCGCAGGCGGCGATAAGACCAGCGGGCGCGACAGCGAAACGGCTCAGCCCCGGAGCGAGTTCAGCAACTGCACCACGCCGCTGGGGTCGGGGATGTTGGTCATCCGAATCTCGACTTCATCCGACGCCGCCGTGTCGACGCCCACGGAACCGTAGCCGAAGATCCGGCCCGCCACCGTCTGGTGACAGGTCACTTCCTGGATGATCCCGATCCGGACCTCGTGGCGGTTCCGGCTGATGATGCCCTGCTCGGCCACCACCCGCTTGGTCGTGATGGTGTACCGGATGGAGCGCCGCTGCACCTCCTCCACCACCAGGGCCAGGAGGAGCAGCGGAAGGACCAGCAGCACCGCCCAGTGCAGGTAGACGGCCGCCGCGACCGCCGCCAGGCTCAGAACGCCCAGCAGGGCGTAGAGCGGCAGGTAGCGGACGACGGCCGGCGACCCTTGCCACTGGGTCGAATCCTCGGCCTCCGCCGCGGGCGCCGCCGAACCGGCCGCGGCCGGCGCGGGGCCGGCGTCCTTGACGGCCGCGCGCGAGAGGCGCTCGTGGCACTCAGAGCAGACGGTATGGCCCTGCCACGGGTACGCCTGCTCGAGGCGTCCGATTTTCCGCTCGCAGTTGTCGCAGATACCGCCTGGTTCGGTCATGGCTTGGCCTCCGGATGAACGGTCCGTCGCCCGTGTCGTGCGGTTTAGAAGCTGTTTCAGAACCGCCCATCAGGGCGGGGTCGGCTCGCCGCCGGCGGCGGCGCGAAACATCGGCTCTTCCTGAACCTGGATGGCCTCTTCGTGGATGATCTCGTAGACCTGCGACACGAACTCCTCGCGGAGTCCCTTCTTGCGTGCGGCGGCCAGGCGGGTGGTCAGGATCTCCTTCCACCGGGCCGGCTGGAGCGTCGAGACCTGGTAACGGTGTTTCAGGTCGCCCATGGCGCGGACCACGTCCATTCGCTGGGCCAGAAGATCCACCAGATTGTCGTCGATCTCGTCCACGCTGTGCCGCAGCTTCTGCATCCGGGTCTCGTAAGACAGGCTGTCGCCGGCCTCCTTCCGGACAATGAGGTGGGCGAGCATGTCGCGGAACTCGGCCGGCGTGAGTTGCTGGGCAGGGTCGCTCCAGGCCTCGGCCGGATGGTGGTGGACCTCGACCATCAGGCCGTCGTACAGCAGGTCGAGCGCCTCCTGGGCCGTGGGGAAGACGATGTCGGCCCGGCCGCACATGTGGCTCGGGTCGCACAGGAGGGGCAGGTCCGGCAGGCGCCGCTTCAGCTCGATCGGGATCCGCCACAGGGGGGCGTTGCGGTACCGCGTGTCGTGGGCGGTGGCAAAGCCCCGGTGGACCGCCGCGAGGCGCCGCAGGCCGGCCTCGTGCAACCGCTCCAGCGCGCCCAGCCACGCCTCCAGGTCCGGGCTGACCGGGTTCTTCACCAGCACCGGGACGTCCACGCCCTTCAGCGCATCGGCGATGCTCTGCACGGCGAACGGGTCGGGCGTGGTCCTCGCGCCGATCCACACGAGGTCCAGCTTGTGCCCGAGCGCGGCCTCCACGTGCTGGGGCGTGCCCACCTCGGCGCCCACGGGGAACCCGAACTCCTCGCGAATCCTGACCAGCCAGTCCAGGGC
>JAPLML010000426.1 GCA_026387055.1 Planctomycetota bacterium
ATCGTGTTGCCGTCGGGCGCGTTCATGACCACGATGCCGTGGCGCGTGGCGGTCGGCAGGTCGACGTTGTCCACGCCCACGCCCGCCCGGGCGATGGCCCGCAGCTTGCCGGGGCTGGCCAGAACATCGGCAGTCAGTTTCGTCTCGGACCGCACGCAGATGCCGTCATATTGGCCGATGATCGCCTTGAGCTCGTTGGGCTTGAGGCCGGTCTTGACGTCGACCTCGACGCTAGGCTCGGCCCGGAGGATCGCGATGCCTTCTTCCGCAAGCTTGTCGGACACCAGGATTTTCATGTGTGAATCCTCGAATGTTTAGCCGTCGCCGGTACGGCGACGACCGCGGCCATGTGCCACGGCCGGCTTGTCCGGCCGTGTTCCTGGCATGGCGGCACGGCCGGGCAAGCCGGCCGTGGCACACGGTTATCAAGAGCGATACCACCCTTGTGGAAACGGCGCTACCCCGCCAGGACTCTCTGGGCCGCCGCCACGCCGGCGCCGATCTGGACCTTGTAGCCGACCTTCGCCAGGGCCATCTCCAGGGCGCCGACGGCCGCGAGGATGTCCCACGCGTCGGTGTAACCCATCGTCGTGAAGCGGATGATCTTGCCCTTGAGCTTGCCCTGGCCGCCGGCGGGCTTCACGCCGAAGTCCTTCGTCATGACCTTCGCCAGGTTCTCGCCGTCGACGCCCTCCGGGATCACGATCGCCGTCACGCTGTCCGACGGGCTCTTCGAGTACACCTGGAGTCCGAGCGCCTTGGCGGCGGCACGGATCGCCTCGGCCTTCTTACGCGTCTCGGCCCAGATCTTCTCGATGCCCTCGGCCTTGATCATCGCCAGCGACTTCAGCGCCGCGCGCACGAGGGCGTTGTTGGGCGTGTACGGCTGGTCCCACTCCGGCGGCGCGAGGGCCTTCTTGTAGGCCTTCAGGCTCACGTAATACGCGTGGCCCTTGGTGGCCTCGATCTTCTTCCATGCCTTTGCGGAGCAGGCGATGAAGGCCAGTCCCGCCGGGAGCATCAGCGCCTTCTGGCTGCCCGTGACCGAGATATCGACACCCCAGGCGTCCATCTTGAACGGGATCGCGCCGATACTGGAGATGCCGTCAACCACCAGGAGCGCGGGCGTCTGGGCCACGACCTTCGCGATCGCCTCGACGTCCGAGACCGTGGCGGTCGAGGTCTCGCACTGCGTGATGTAGACGGCCACGGCGTCGGGGTTCGCCTTCAGGGCATCGGCGATCTCGCGCGGCGTGACGGGGCTGCCCCACTCGATGTCGAGGTTCACGACCTTCGCGCCGAAAGCCACGCCCAGCTCGCTCCACCGCTCGCCGAACTTGCCGCCGCGGACCGCAATCATCTTCTCGCCCGGGGCAACCACGCACGCGACCGACGCCTCCATCGCCGCCGAACCGCTGCCCGTGATCGTGTAGACCTCCTGCGCGGTGCCGAAGACGTACTGCATGTCCTTCGTCACCTGCTCGAGCATCTTGCGATAGTCGGCCGTGCGGTGATGGAACATCGGACGCGCGAGTT
>JAPLML010000380.1 GCA_026387055.1 Planctomycetota bacterium
GGAGCGCGATCCCCAGGCGGTACACCATCTTCCGGTCTACCGCATGGTAGACCATCAGCCACCCGGCGTCGGTCTTGACGGGGGGCGCGCCCAGGCCGATCTTGCCGTACTCCCAGTCCACCTCGCCGCGGCGGGCGCGCAGCAGCCGCCGGTGCCCGCGCCAGTTCTTGAGGTCCGGCGAGAGCGACAGCCACATGTCCAGCGGCCCGCCTTCCTCGCCCCACGCAAACCCCATGGGCCGATGGATCAGGGCATACCGACCGTCAATCCTCTCCGGCCAGAGCGTCGCGTTCTTGTTGCCGAACAGCGGGTAGCCGAAGAGGACGCCGCGGTCCTCCCAGGTGAACAGGTCCTTGGACATGGCCAGGCCGATGTTCGTGACCTTCTCGTTCCACATGACGTATGTCAGATAGTACGTGTCGCCCAGGCGCACGATCCGCGGGTCCTCGACGCCCACGGAGTTCTCGGGGCGCGTGCCGTGGCGGAGGATGGGCTCGTCGTCGCGCTCGAAACGGACGCCGTCCTCGCTCCACGCATGCCCGATCGAGGAGCGGTTGCGGGCGCCGGGATAGTGCGCCACGCCCCGGTAGAACAGGTGGAACTTGCCGTCGGCATGGATGGCCGCCGCATTGAGCACCGCGCTGTGCTCCCACGCCACGTGCTTCCGGGGCTTCAGCACGGGACCGTCACCCACTCGGGTCAGTTTCATGGATTCGCTCCTCCCGACCAGTCCGACAGCGACCGTTTACCGATTGGTGCGCGGCGGATCTCCCGCACTTGTTTGGCATGGGTGGCACGGTCACGCGCCGTTGCGTGACCGTGCTTGCTGGCCCAAGTGACCATGCACGGCCACGCAACGGCGCGTGGCCGTGCCACCCGGCTATCTAAGCAACGCGCTAAACACGTACGGGTCTCCTGACCCACCGCGAAACGGTCTCGGGGCAAACGGCACGCGGAGATGTTAGGCGGCAGCCGTGGGCCACGCAACAAAACTCCGGCCCCGTTCGCAAGGCGTCCGTTCGGCCTAAACCCTCCCGGCGAAATGTGGCGATATTACCCTAACCAGGAGGTAGCCCATGCCCGTCGAAGCGGCCGTCCCGACCATCTCGCCGCCAGCGTCCGGGGAAGCGCCGTCTGCCGCGGCGCCGGCGGCGGTCTCGCCCCTCGACGAGTCGCAGTTCGCCGTCGTCCAGCAGGCCGCCCGCCGCTACAAGCCGATCAAGCGGGCCGCCTGGAGCGCGCTCAGCTCCGCGGTTGTGACGCTGGGAATCGGCGCCAGCGCCCTGCCGTTCACGCTTATCTGGCCGAGCCCCGCCGCCGTGCTGATCACCGCAGGCCTCGGCGCGATCGGCGTGTTTGAGTTCCTGGGCTACCGGAAGCTGCGGCGGGCCGACCCGGCCGCCGCGGGATACCTGGCCACGAACCAACTGGCATTCCTCGGCCTGATCGTGCTCTACTGCCTCATCCAGATGATCGGCTTTACGACCGAGGACGCCAAGGCGGCGGCCCTCTCGCCCGAGGCCCGGGCCCAGCTCAACGCCATGCCCGAGATGGCCCGCGCGATCGACCGCGACATCGAGAAGTGGGCGCCGCTGATCACGTACGGGTTCTACTCGCTCGTGATCGTGCTGAGCATCTTCTTCCAGGGCGGCATGGCCCTGTACTACTATACGCGCCGCCGGCACCTGGAGGCCTTCCGCCGCGATACGCCGCCGTGGGCGGTCCGCCTGCTGGTTGAGTGCACGGCCACGGTAGGCACGAAGTAGACCTGCCTCAATACCACAGCGCTACTTTGACTGGTGCGCGGCGGGTCTCCTGACCCGTGCGTGTCTAGCGTGGGTGGCACGGTCACGCGCCGTTGCGTGGCCGTGCTTGCTTCCGGGTGTGACCGTGCACGGCCACGCAACAGCGCGTGGCCGTGCCACCCGGCAATCTCGTATCACGCTAAACACGTAGCCTGACCCACCGCGCCAGAAACTGCGGCCCTGGCGCTGAGGCTGGCACTCGGCGCGGCGGGTCAGGAGA
Organism: Planctomycetota bacterium; assembly: GCA_026387055.1. Classification (GTDB taxonomy): domain Bacteria; phylum Planctomycetota; class Phycisphaerae; order FEN-1346; family FEN-1346; genus JAPLML01. The sequence continues at coordinate 2,026 of JAPLML010000380.1, forward strand.
CCCGCCGCGCACCAATCAGCGATGATCATCGCCTCATTTCCATGCTGTCTCGCCGTAAGGGCGGAACCTGCGGCCTGCTATGGGGTTCAACGCTCCAGGCTGGAACGCGGCGGGCTGGACGGCCCGCCGCGCCAGAGCTTGTCGGGGTGCGTACGCCCGCGGACGATGCCGTGGGAACCGAAAGGAGAATCTCGATGTCTTCTGCGCTCAGTCGCCGTGCGTTCCTGAAGGGGTCGCTTCTGGCGTCGGCGGGCGGGGCGCTTGCCCTCCAGGCGGGCGGCGGCGCGTCGGCCGCGGAGACACCCAAGCCGCCGCCGGGCGACGCCCTTCCCCAGGGCAAGATCGGCAAGCTCAAGGTCAGCCGCATGCTCCTCGGCGGCAACCTGCTTACGCACTTCACCCACAGCCGGGACCTCAAGTACGTCTACGACCTCACCGCGCACTACAACACCGACGCCAAGATCATGGAGACGCTGGCCCTGGCCGAGCAGCACGGCATCAACACCGTCTCGATGCACAACCCGCCCGGGCCCATGGCGGTCCTGCGGAAGTACCGCAAGCAGGGCGGCAAGATCCAGTGGATCATCTGTCCCACGGCCCCCATCCAGGCCAACATGCAGCCCTACACCGACCAGGTCAAATCGCTGGTGGAAGGCGACGGCTGCGAGGCCATCTATGTCTGGGGCGTTCACGCGGATTCCCTGGCCCAGCAGGGCAAGATCGACCTGCTGGCCAAGGCCGTCGAGATTGCCAAGGATTTCGGCGTGGCCTCCGGCGTCGGGGCCCACGACCTCAAGGTGATCGAGGAATGCGAGCGGGCGAAGGTCCCCACCGACTTCTACATCAAAACCTTCCATCACCATAGGTACCCCAGCGGCCCCAAGCCCGACCAGATCAAGGGGCCTTACAACGAGCATCCGGGGTACTGGTGCGCCGATCCGCAGCGCACCATCGAGGTCATGAGCAAGGTTGAGAAGCCCTGGATCGCCTACAAGATCATGGCCGCCGGGGCCATCCCGCCG
>JAPLML010000640.1 GCA_026387055.1 Planctomycetota bacterium
GACTGTCCTTTACATCGACGCCGACCTCCCCGACCGGCTCTTCGTCGGCACCGGCGCGGGGGCCTGGGCGACCGATGACGACGGCGCCGCGTGGCGCCCGTGCGAAGGCGTGACGGGCAAGGTCCTCGGCATCGCCACCGACCGCTCGAGCGCCAAGGACGCCCGCGTTTACTTCATCGGCACGAGCGAAGGCGTCTTTCGGTCCGACGACGGCGGCCGCACGTTCAAGGACAGCGCCGCGGGCCTGCCGGAGAAGCGCCTCGCGAGTTTCGCCGGAGGCTCCGATGGCAAGATCCTTCGCCTCTACGCCACCGTGCCCTCGAAGGTCGAGGACGGCAAGCTCGCCGGCGGCGTGTACGTGTCGAAAGACGCCGGCCGCTCGTGGCGGCGGGCGATGAATCCCGACTTGAACGTCCAGACGAAGCGCTCCAGCGAGTGGGCCAGCAGCGACTTCCCGCAGTACCGCTACATCATGACAACCGACGTGCGGCCGGACCGGGCGTACGTCCACGGCTCCGGCACCAGCTACTTCCCGCCCAACCACAGCACGGTGTACCGGACCGACGACGGGGGCGGCTCGTGGCGGGCCACGCTCTTTTCCGACCCGCGGTTCAAGGGGTACAACGCCGCCGACGACTGGCTGACGAAGACCCTCGGCCAGCGGTGGCAGGACGTGCCCCAGACGATGGCCATCGCCCCCGGCCGGAGCGACGTGGTCATGATCTCCGACTCGATGTTCGTTTTGCGGACCGACGACGGCGGCAGGTTCTGGCGGGCCTGCCACGCGACGCGCGGCCCCGACGGGCCCGGCGGCGAGATAACCTGGCTCAACAATGGCCTCGTGGTCACCACCACGTGGAACTACTACGTCGACCCGCACGAGAAGAACCGCCACTACATATGTTATACCGACATCGGCTTCGCCCGGAGCCTCGACGGCGGCCGGTCGTGGACCTGGGAGGGCAAGTCCATCCCGTGGAAGAACACGGTCTACGAGCTCGCCTTCGACCCCGACGTGCCCGGCCGCGTGTGGGGCGCGTTCTCCGAGACGCACGACATCCCCAACGGGAACATCGTCTCGGGCCACCACCGCGTCATCATGAGCGGCGGCGCGGCGCTGAGCGATGATTTCGCCAAGTCGTGGAAGAAGCTCGATCTGCCGCCCGCCCCGTGCGTCTCGATCGTCCTCGACCCGGCGTCGCCGCGCAACCGCCGGACGCTCTACGCCTCGCTCTTCGAGAAGGGCGTGTACCGCACCGACGACGGCGGAAAGACCTGGCAGGAGAAATCGCACGGCCTCGGCAGCCCGGAAAACATGCGGACGTGCAGGATTCAGCGGCACGCCGACGGCACGCTCTTCTCGCTCGTGACCGCCAAGCGCGCCGCCGGCGGCGAGTACATGCTCGCGGGCGTCGGCCTCTACCGCTCGACCGACAAGGGCGAGAACTGGACGAAGGTGAGCGAGGCGCTCCCCCTGCACTGGCCGAAGGACTTCACGGTCCACCCGAAGCAGAGCGACACGATCCTCCTCGCGGCCGGCAACGTCCGCGGCCACGAGGAAAGCGGCCTCTACCGGACCACCGACGGCGGGAAGACCTGGGAGCGGCTCGCCCGCCAGGGGCCCGAGCACTTCGGCGCGTTCTACCACCCCGAGAAAGAGGGATGGATTTACATGACTCTCACCGAGGGCGCCCCCGGCCCCGGCCTCTGGCTCAGCCGCGACGACGGCAAGACCTGGGACCCCTTCGCCGCCCTGCCCTTCTCGAACATCCAGCGCGTCCACTTCAACCCCGCCGACAAGCAGCACGTCATTGTCACGACGTTCGGCGGGTCGGTGTGGAAGGGGCCGGTGGAACCGGGGAAGTAGCATTCCCGCATGTCGGGAACGTAACGGAGAATGTCCAACACAATATGGAAAGAGGACTATGCTCACCACGGGTTGACAAGCAACCCGTGGCACGTGAAAGGCAGCGGGGCGGCAAACTCGATGGAGGAGAGTCGCTCAGCGGCCCTTTTCAAACAGGCCGGCGAAGTAGCCCCACACCGGGCTCTTCGTGCCGTCGGGACGGAGGAGCCAGAAACCGCGGACGTCGGCGCTGGTCCGCACGGGGCGGGTCTTCGCCTCATTACAATATACCTGCCAGTAGACGATATACGGGCAGCCCCAGTCGAGTCCCGCCGCGACCGTGCCGCGCACCGTCTCGAGGACGCGCTCGGGGCCGAACTCGTTCTCGGGTTTTCCGAACTCGCCGATGTAAACGTTCCTCGCCCCCGGCGGCCCGCCGGGCCGGGCGTGCGACGCAATGAAGTCGAGCGCCGCCCGCAGCGTCTTCGGGTCGTCCTGGGCGTCCCACGCGGAGTAGGACACGAGGTCGAGCGCGACCTGCGGCAGCACCTTGTCGGCGACGCCCGGCCGTCCGCCGCGCATCGCCTGGACCACCAGGTTGACCTCGGCGGCGTGATACACATGCACATTGCTATCACTCGCCTCGGCCCGCGCCTGGCGGACGCCCTCCTGCCGCGCGGCCAGCCACTCGGCCATGCCCGCGACGGCCTCCGGCTTGAGGTCGGCCTTGGGATCGGTGCGGCCGCGGATCGCCCAGTCGCCCTCCCAGTGCTGAAGGACGAACGTCTTGCCGGTGCCGCGATAGGCGATCAGGAAGTGCCGGGCGAGGTCGCGGAACTGGCGGGTCTCGTCGGCCTTCTGGGCCGGCGAAATCCCGGCGGTCCAGTAGTGGTCCGGCCGGCCGACCGCGTAGGCGGTGAGGATGTAGGTGGTGAACGGCTTGGCGAAAACGCGGCGGTAGGGCTCGGTCTCGGCCATCTGGGCAAGGCTCTTCGCCTCGGGCCACGCCGTGTTGAACGGGTAATCATGGGCGGGCCGCGCGAGGTACAGCTTGATGACGCGCGAGCCGAGGGCCAGGACCTGGTCGGCGCCCTCGTTCAGGAAGTCCTTGTCGGTCAGGTGGTAGGCGCCCGCGACGTGAGTGACGCCGAGGATGTCGCGGAGGTCGCGCTTGGCGTCGGGCGCGGCGGCAAGAGATCCGGTGGCGGCGAGCAAGACCATCGCGAGCATGCACGGCCACGCAACGGCGCGTGACCGTGCCACCCGGCACAGCCACACGACAGACGGCGGGTGCAGAGCACCCACCCTGCGCTTGCTATGACGCATAACTATGCATGCCTCCCTTGAACAAGGAGGCCAGGGGCACCCACAGGAGCGTCAGGATGATGGCCGCGAGGCCGACGAGGACCAGCGCGGAGTTGATCCGCGGGAACCGGCGGCCGTACATGTACCGGAAGTGGAAGTACCCCAGGAACACGAGCCAGGAGATGAGGGACCAGAGTTCCTTCGGGTCCCAGTTCCAGTAGTCGCTCCAGGCGATCTTCCCCCACACGGCCCCCAGCAGCAGGCCGAGCGTCAGCAGGGGGAAGCCGAGGGCCGTCACGCGGTACGCGCCCTGCTCGCGCCACGCCTGCGTCTCCGCCTGGAGCGCCTTGGCGGTGGCGAGCAAGGCCGCCATGCCGACGTTCACGACCAGATCGGAGAACGTCCCCAGGATGACCCAAACGGTCCACTCCCCCCCTGCCACATGGTACAGGGCGGTCATCGAGGGCATCAGCATCCAGCCGAGCGGGTTCCACCACATCGTCTCGTGCGGCGGGCCCCCGCGCACGAGGTAACTGAACGCCAGGATGAGGCCGACGCGGTGGGCCACGAAGACCAGGATCGCCAGGCGCGTCCGCCACTCCAGCGCGCCAAGCGCCTGCACCGCCGCCTTGGCCATGATGACGTATGCCAGCATGTACGCGGCGACGTGCGGAATGAAGAGCGGGCTCTGGAGGGCCGGCATCAGGTGCTGCATCTCGGCCTTGAAGATGAACCCCGCCGGAAACAGGATGATGAAGCCGATCAGGGCGTCGGCGGCCTCATCGGCCACGCCGAGGAACCGGCGGCAGAACAGCGTGATGGGCCAGATCAGCATCCCCAGGCACAGGCACACCTCGAAGAGGCTCTGGAGGGGCGCATGGTTGACCTGGTGCCACCGCAGGCCGAACGCCGCCGCCGCCACGACAAAGCCGAAGGCGTACAGCCCCTCGCCGAGCCGCCGCAGGCGCGCGAAGTACGCGGCGGCCGTGGCCAAGTAGACGGCCATGACCAGGTAGACCAGGAAGCCCAGGGGTGTCAGCTTCAGTTCCACTGTGAATCCTTGCGCGCAATCAAACCAATGTTAAATGCTAAATGTTAAATGAACGGCGCCGCCGTTTCTCATTCAGCATCTATCATTTGACGTTTAGCATTCTCCTTGTGCTCTGCCGCCCCCATCAGGTACTTCCATCCCGGGGCCAGCCACATCCGCCACACCGCGGCGGCGAAGAGCATCGCGAACCCCATCCAGACCGGCCAGAGTCCCGAGTCGGAAGCCACCGAGAAGACCGAGTACGGCCCGCCCTGGTCGCCGCAGGAGTGCTGGTAGAAGTGGTACCCGCCATAGTGAAGCGGATGGTTCACCCGGACGACCTTGTGGGCCGCGCGGCGGTAATCCTGAAGAACCTCTACGTCACTCCTGTACTCCTTGACATCCGGCCTCGGCGCCGCCAGGTACAGCGCGGGCAGGCCCCGCTGCGCCGCCTCGGTCGTGGCGGCGACCAGCGGCGCGAGGGGATGGCTGGCATACCGGTCGCCCTCATTCGGCAGGATCCAGACGCGGTGCGAGTGTCCGCCGGCGGTCAACTGGACCTCCATCGCGGGCACGGTCGACTTGGGGTCCGTCCGCGCGCTGGTGGGCTGCGGCAGCACGAGGTCCATCGTCACGCCCTCGCCGGTCTGGCCGTGCATCGGCATGAGGGCCATGAGGTAGCGCGTGCGGGTGGCACCGTCGGGCTGGGTGACCGTGACAGCGACGGCGGGGTTCGATCCTTC